>NZ_JABULD010000592.1:0-30886 GCF_014060985.1 Pseudomonas sp. MD195_PC81_125 | reverse complement strand
AGCTCCCACAGGTTTTCGAGGTGTGAACGGGATTTCAATCTCAATCGAAATCCCTGTGGGAGCTGGCTTGCCAGCGATAGCCATCTGTCAGACGCCGCAGTATTCCCCTGTCAGAAACCCAAACCACCCAACCAATAATTATCGATCTCCCCCGTAAGACATTTCCCGCTGTTACCGCCTGCCTTCCACGTAACCGAATGTGTAACCGACCGCGGCAAACCGGGGCGAAGGGAAACGAATCGCCCCGTTTTAGAGCCTCAAAATCCCCGCTGAAAAATAAGACCCAACGCTGCGCTTGCCGGATTAGAAGGGTTTGCGAATAATAGGCCCGCAATTTGCAGCATAGATCGGTTCACTGTCTTTCGCTCTTGCATGAATTTGCAGGGCTGTCAATGTGCTCAAGCGGGTTTCTCTGTGCATCTGTAATTAGTTGTCGCATTGAAGAAATATCGGCTTCGGGCCTGTCGTTAGAATGCCGATCACTCGCTCATCGTGGCTGACGTTGAAACCCCTGGTGGTTTCACCGGGAAATTTCCCACCGATGCTGCACCGCTTTCCCGATTCACCCATTCGCATATTGGGCTGTCGCTCACTCTGCCGTTTTTGCCCTTTACCGATGGAGTCCCAAGATGAAGAAACTTGTGCTGCTTGGCGCCCTGGCACTGTCCGTGCTGTCGCTGAATTCCTTCGCTGATGAAAAACCTCTGAAGATCGGTATCGAAGCGGCTTACCCTCCGTTCGCTTCCAAAGCGCCGGATGGCAGCATCGTTGGTTTCGACTACGACATCGGCAATGCCCTGTGTGAAGAAATGAAGGTCAAGTGCCAGTGGGTCGAGCAAGAGTTCGACGGTCTGATCCCGGCACTCAAAGTGCGCAAGATCGACGCGATCCTGTCGTCCATGTCGATCACTGAAGACCGCAAGAAGTCCGTGGACTTCACCAACAAGTACTACAACACCCCGGCCCGTCTGGTCATGAAGCAAGGCACCGTTGTCAGCGACAACCTGTCTGAGCTCAAGGGCAAGAACATCGGCGTGCAACGTGGTTCGATCCACGAGCGTTTCGCCCGCGAAGTCCTGGCCCCGCTGGGTGCCGAGATCAAGCCATACGGTTCGCAGAACGAAATCTACCTCGACGTGGCCGCCGGTCGCCTCGACGGTACCGTGGCGGACGCCACCCTGCTGCAGGACGGCTTCCTGAACACTGACTCCGGCAAAGGCTTCGCCTTCGTCGGTCCGCAGTTCACCGACGTCAAATACTTCGGCGACGGCGTAGGCATCGCGGTGCGCAAGGGCGACGCGCTGAAAGACAAGATCAACGCTGCGATCGCGGCTATCCGTGAAAACGGTAAATACAAAGCTATCCAGGACAAGTACTTCGCCTTCGATATCTACGGCAAGTAACACGTCTCTGCGACAAGTCAGAAATGGCGCAAGCAACAGGATCTCTGCGGTTTGCGCCATTTTTTCATCCCAACTTTCGAGGACCTGAATCATGTTGAAAGGCTACGGGGCTGTCATCCTCGATGGCGCATGGCTGACGCTTCAGCTCGCCTTGTCGTCCATGGCCCTGGCCATCGTTCTCGGGCTGATCGGGGTCGCGTTGCGCCTGTCGCCGATTCGCTGGCTGGCGTGGCTGGGCGATCTGTATTCCACGGTGATTCGCGGGATTCCCGACCTGGTGCTGATCCTGCTGATCTTCTACGGCGGTCAGGACTTGCTCAACCGCGTCGCGCCGATGCTTGGCTATGACGACTACATCGACCTGAACCCGCTGGCCGCCGGTATCGGCACCCTCGGTTTCATCTTCGGTGCCTACCTGTCGGAAACCTTCCGTGGTGCGTTCATGGCGATCCCCAAGGGCCAGGCCGAAGCGGGCATGGCCTACGGCATGAGCAGTTTTCAGGTGTTTTTCCGGGTGATGGTGCCGCAGATGATTCGCCTGGCGATTCCTGGCTTCACCAACAACTGGCTGGTGCTGACCAAGGCCACCGCGCTGATTTCGGTGGTCGGCCTGCAAGACATGATGTTCAAGGCCAAGCAGGCGGCAGATGCCACCCGCGAGCCTTTCACCTTCTTCCTCGCAGTGGCGGCGATGTACCTGGTGATTACCAGTGTCTCGTTGCTGGCGCTGCGTCACCTTGAGAAGCGCTACTCGGTAGGCGTAAGGGCGGCTGATCTATGATCTTCGACTACAACGTCATTTGGGAGGCCATGCCGCTGTACCTCGGCGGCCTGCTGACCACTCTGAAACTGCTCGCGCTGTCGCTGTTGTTCGGTCTGCTGGCGGCACTGCCGCTGGGCCTGATGCGCGTTTCCAAGAACGCTGCGGTCAACGGCATTGCCTGGCTTTATACCTACGTGATTCGCGGCACGCCGATGCTGGTGCAGCTGTTCTTGATCTACTACGGTCTGGCGCAATTCGAAGCCGTGCGTGAAAGCTTCATGTGGCCGTGGCTGTCCAGCGCGACGTTCTGTGCGTGCCTGGCCTTCGCGATCAACACCAGCGCCTACACCGCCGAAATCATCGCCGGCAGCCTCAAGGCCACGCCGAACGGCGAGATCGAAGCCGCCAAGGCGATGGGCATGTCGCGCTTCAAGATGTACAAGCGCATCCTGTTGCCATCGGCCTTGCGTCGGGCGCTGCCGCAATACAGCAACGAAGTGATCATGATGCTGCAAACCACCAGTCTGGCGTCCATCGTGACCCTGATCGACATCACCGGCGCGGCCCGTACCGTCAACGCGCAGTACTACCTGCCGTTCGAGGCGTACATCACCGCCGGCCTGTTCTACCTGTGCCTGACCTTCATTCTGGTGAAGCTGTTCAAGCTGGCCGAGCGTCGCTGGCTGAGCTACCTGGCCCCGCGGAAGCACTGATATGGAACGCATCGACCACGTATTGCCGTGGAGCCATCTGGGCAGCGAGCGCAAGATTTCGGTCTTCCGCTTCGGTCAGGGCGAGCGCAAGGCCTACATTCAGGCCAGCCTGCACGCTGACGAACTGCCGGGCATGCGCACCGCCTGGGAGCTGAAAAAGCGCCTTGGCGAACTCGAAGCCCAAGGCCTGCTCAACGGCGTGATCGAGTTGGTGCCGGTCGCCAACCCGCTGGGCCTCGGCCAATTGCTGCAAGGCAATCATCAGGGACGTTTCGAGGCGGGCAGCGGCAAGAATTTCAACCGCGATTTCGTCGAGCTGAGCGCGCCGGTTGCAGCGGCGCTGGCCGAGCGTCTCGGTGACGATCCGCACGCCAACATTCGCCTGATCCGTCAGGCCATGGCTGAGCATCTGGCGGCAATGCCCGAGGCGGGCAGCCAGTTGCAAGGCATGCAGCGCGTGTTGCTCAGCCATGCCTGCACCGCCGATGTGGTGCTGGACCTGCACTGCGATGCCGAAGCCGCGCTGCACATGTATGCGCTGCCGCAGCACTGGCCGCAGTGGCGGTCGCTGGCCGCGCATCTGAATGTGAAGGTCGGTTTGCTCGCGGAAGACTCTGGTGGCAGCTCCTTCGATGAGGCGTGCTCGTTGCCGTGGCTGCGCCTGTCGCGGCAGTTCCCGGACGCGCAGATTCCGCTGGCGTGCCTGGCGACGACTGTCGAGCTGGGCGGTCAGGCCAACACCGACCGCGCCGATGCGCTGGCCTGGGCCGAAGGCATTCTGGCGTTCCTCGCCGAGCAAGGCCTGATCACTGGCGAGTGGCCAAAGCCGGCCAATGAACCGTGCGAAGGCATGCCGTTCGAAGGCACTGAATTACTGTTGGCGCCGCACCCCGGTGTGGTGAGTTTTCTGCGTAAACCCGGCGAGTGGGTTGAAGCCGGAGATGAAATTTTCGAAGTGATCGATCCTGTGTCCGATCGGGTCAGCACGGTGTGTGCTGGTACCTCCGGGGTGCTGTTTGCCATTGAACGGCTGCGCTATGCCCAACCCGGTTTCTGGCTGGCCAAGGTGGCGGGGCGCGAAGCGCTGCGTCACGGGCGCTTGCTCAACGACTGACTGACTGTTTTTGTGAGAACCGACCGCATGTACAAACTTGAAGTCCAAGACCTGCATAAACGCTATGGCAGTCACGAAGTGCTCAAGGGCGTGTCCCTGAAAGCGGCAGCCGGCGATGTGATCAGCATCATCGGCTCCAGTGGCTCCGGCAAAAGTACTTTCCTGCGCTGCATCAACCTGCTTGAGCAGCCGCACGCGGGCAAGATCCTGCTCAACAACGAAGAGCTGAAACTGGTGGCCAACAAGGACGGCGCGCTGAAAGCCGCTGATCCGAAACAGCTGCAGCGCATGCGTTCGCGCCTGTCGATGGTGTTCCAGCACTTCAACCTGTGGTCGCACATGACCGCGCTGGAAAATATCATGGAAGCGCCGGTCCACGTGCTGGGCGTGTCCAAGGCCGAAGCTCGCGAGAAAGCCGAGCACTACCTGAACAAGGTTGGCGTGGCCCATCGCAAAGACGCGTTCCCGGGGCACATGTCTGGCGGCGAGCAGCAGCGTGTGGCGATTGCCCGTGCGCTGGCGATGGAGCCGGAAGTGATGCTGTTCGACGAACCGACGTCGGCGCTCGATCCGGAACTGGTGGGCGACGTTCTGAAGGTGATGCAAGCGCTGGCTCAGGAAGGTCGCACCATGGTCGTGGTCACGCACGAAATGGGCTTCGCCCGTGAAGTGTCGAACCAGTTGGTGTTCCTGCACAAAGGTGTGGTGGAAGAGAGCGGCAACCCGCGCGAAGTGCTGGTCAATCCGCAATCCGAGCGTTTGCAGCAGTTTCTCTCGGGCAGCTTGAAGTAATCAGAGCTGCCGATATGCACCGGAATAGTGCATGCTTCGCAGCCTGAAGGCTGGCTCCAATCCCCTGTAGGAGCTGCCGAAGGCTGCGATCTTTTGCCCTTGCTTTTGAAAATCAAAAGATCGCAGCCTCGTTTCACTCGACAGCTCCTACAGTGGGCGCTGTGCAGGTTTCGAGATTTGCGTTCATTTACGGGCTAGCATTGGCCCATGCCTTCATCACCGTTCTTCGTTTCGGATTGCCCGCCCATGACTGCCCATCGAATTGGTTTCCTGATTTGGCCCAGCACTAAAGCTCTGACGCTGGCGCTGGCGGAGGAGGCCTTGCGTGTTGCTCAGCGGGTGCATCCGGAGGTGGTTTACGAACTGTCGTTCCTGCAGGCTGAAGCCAGTCCTGAAGCGGCGGCCGATGGAGCCTGGCAACTGCCCGGCGAAGCCTGGACCGGCAAGCTGGAAAACTTCCAGAAACTGTTCCTGCTCGCCGACGAGCCGCCGACCAATCTGGCCCCGCCCCTCAGCAGCGCGCTCAAGCAACAGGTGCGTGCCGGTTGCGTGATCGGTGGTCTGTCGGCCGGTGTGTATCCGCTGGCGCAACTCGGTCTGCTCGACGGTTATCGTGCAGCCGTGCACTGGCGCTGGCAGGACGATTTCGCTGAACGTTTCCCGAAGGTCATCGCCACCAGTCACCTGTTCGACTGGGATCGCGATCGCCTGACCGCGTGTGGCGGCATGTCGGTGCTAGATCTGCTGCTGGCGGTGCTGGCCCGTGATCATGGGGCCGAGTTGGCCGGTGCGGTGTCCGAAGAATTGGTGGTCGAGCGCATCCGCGAGGGCGGCGAGCGTCAGCGCATTCCGCTGCAGAACCGCCTTGGTTCCAGCCATCCGAAGCTCACCCAAGCCGTGTTGCTGATGGAAGCCAACATCGAAGAACCGCTGACCACCGACGAAATCGCCCAGCACGTGTGCGTGTCCCGTCGGCAACTGGAGCGGATCTTCAAGCAATACCTCAACCGCGTGCCGAGCCAGTACTACCTGGAATTGCGCCTGAACAAGGCCCGGCAGATGCTGATGCAGACCAGCAAGTCGATCATCCAGATCGGCTTGTCCTGCGGTTTCTCTTCGGGGCCGCATTTCTCCAGTGCCTACCGCAACTTCTTCGGTGCGACGCCGCGGGAAGATCGCAACCAGCGGCGCAGCAGCAGTCCTTTCGAACTGTCGTCGGTGCCGCCAGAGCGCGGTTGATCCGCGTCCTGTTCAGGGGCGGGCCGAGTGTTTCGCTGCGTCGACCCTGGCCTCTTTCATCTCGCCTTCGTGGGTGTATCGGGTTGCCCGGTTGTTTCGGCGCGTGGGCGGTCGCCTGGGCTGGAAAAGTCCGCCCGGTAAAAACGGCTCTTCAGGGTGATGTGCGGTACATATATACCGCACTCGCCAATTCGTTCTCGGGTACAAATCAGCAAGCTGCCGCAAACGGCTGCGGCCAGTTAAACTGCGCCTTTGCGACGCTATATGTCGCATTGCCGTAAACCCGGGAAAATCCGGGGTTTGCGCTATAAGAAGTTGTCGCTTGGCGACAAGGCCGGGCTGAAAACTGTCCTTACAATCCCCCCATCGCTCGCCAGTTTCAGGCGGGTGTTCCTCTTCAGGAGACTCCGATGTCCGTTGAGCACGCTGCGGTAGAACGCGCCGATTTCGACCAGGTAATGGTTCCCAACTACGCGCCTGCCGCTTTTATTCCGGTGCGTGGCGCCGGTTCCCGCGTCTGGGACCAGAGCGGCCGCGAGCTGATCGACTTCGCCGGCGGGATTGCCGTTAACGTATTGGGCCATGCGCATCCGGCGCTGGTCGGTGCGCTGACCGAACAGGCGAACAAGCTGTGGCACGTGTCCAACGTGTTCACCAACGAGCCGGCCCTGCGCCTGGCGCACAAGCTGATCGACGCCACGTTCGCCGAGCGCGTGTTCTTCTGCAACTCCGGCGCCGAAGCCAACGAGGCCGCCTTCAAGCTGGCCCGTCGCGTGGCGTTCGACCGTTTCGGCAGCGAGAAGTACGAGATCATCGCTGCGCTCAACAGCTTCCACGGCCGTACCCTGTTCACCGTCAACGTCGGTGGCCAGTCGAAGTACTCCGACGGTTTCGGTCCGAAAATCACCGGCATCACCCACGTCCCTTACAACGATCTGGCCGCGCTGAAAGCGGCGGTGTCCGACAAGACCTGTGCGGTCGTGCTCGAACCGATCCAGGGCGAGGGCGGTGTACTGCCGGCGGAACTGGCTTATCTGCAAGGTGCCCGTGAACTGTGCGACGCGCACAACGCGCTGCTGGTGTTCGACGAAGTGCAGACCGGCATGGGCCGTACCGGCCACCTGTTCGCCTACCAGCATTACGGCGTGACCCCGGACATCCTGACCAGCGCCAAGAGCCTGGGCGGCGGTTTCCCGATCGCCGCGATGCTGACCACCGAAGCGCTGGCCAAGCATCTGGTGGTCGGCACCCACGGCACCACTTACGGCGGCAACCCGCTGGCGTGTTCGGTAGCCGAAGCGGTGATCGACGTGATCAACACCCCTGAGGTGCTGAACGGCGTCAACGCCAAGCACGACAAATTCAAGACCCGCCTGCAGCAGATCGGCGAGAAGTACGGCCTGTTCACTCAGGTGCGTGGCCTCGGTCTGTTGATCGGTTGCGTGCTGAGTGATGCCTGGAAAGGCAAGGCCAAGGACATCTTCAACGCCGCTGAAAAAGAAGGCCTGATGATTCTGCAGGCCGGCCCGGACGTGATTCGTTTTGCCCCGAGCCTGGTGGTGGAAGACGCCGATATCGACGCCGGCCTCGACCGCTTCGAACGCGCCGCCGCCGCACTGACGCAAGCCTGATAGACCTTTCGACGCCTGAGGATTCTGGCGTCGAACCCAATTTTGATACCGGGCAATATCAAATGTGGGAGCGGGCTTGCCCGCGATGGGGCCCTTTCAGGCGCTAAAGAACTCAGGCCAGAAGCATACGCCGCAACTCGACACAATCCTGCGCATGCCAGTCCGTCAGCTCCGGCCACGGGTTGTCCGGCAGATTCACCAGCACCGTCCGCGCCCCGGCCGCTCGCCCGCAATCCAGATCAAAGCGGTAATCCCCGACCATCACCATCTCGCGCGCCGGCACGTTCCAGGCCTCGGCCAGTTTCAGCAACCCGCCGGGATGTGGCTTGGGCGGTGCTTCATCGCGGCCCAGCACATCTTCCACAGCGAAACAGTCGGCCAGGCCAATCGCTTCGAGCGTCACATGCGCCAGCTCCCGCGCGTTGCGCGTCAGGATGCCCAGGCGATAGCCACGCCCGTGCAGATCGCGCACCAACTCCACCGCACCGGCAGCCGGTTTCGAACCCAGCGCCAGATCGCGCTCATGCTCCAGCAGCCAGGCATGTTTCGCCGCCGCTTCGTCGGCCGGCAGCGCCGCGAGGTGGGTGAGAATGTCGTCCTCGGGCGGAATCGCCAGCGCCACGCGGATCGCCGCAAAGTCATGCACGGCGATCGTCAGCGTGCCGTCCATGTCGAACACCCAGTGCTTCACATCGCTCAGGCTCATGCCCAGTCCTTGCGGTGACGAATCAGGCCTTCCTGGGTCACCGACGCCACCAGTTGCCCGGCGCGGTTGTACACGCTGCCACGGGAGAACCCACGGGAATTACCGGCCCACGGGCTGTCCATCGCGTAGAGCAGCCAGTCGTCGGCGCGCAGATCATTGTGGAACCACAGTGCGTGATCGAGGCTGGCGACCTGCATGTCTTTCTGCCAGACCGACTTGCCGTGGGGCAGCATCGAAGTGGTCAGCAGACCGAAGTCCGAGGCGTAGGCCAGCAGGTATTTGTGCAGCGCCGGAATATCCGCCAGCGCGCCATCAGCACGGAACCACACGTATTTCACCGGATCGGCCGGCTGCGGGTTGTACGGGTCTTTTTCAGTGACCGGGCGCACTTCGATCGGTTTCGGGCAGAGCAACTTTTCGCGCATGTGCTCGGGAATCAGGTGCGCGCGTTGCTGGGTCAGTTCCAGCTCCGACGGCAGGTTTTCCGGACCGACCACCACCGGCATCTGGCTCTGGTGCTCGAAGCCTGCTTCGTCGTACTGAAACGACGCGCTGCAGGTAAAAATCGGGTGGCCCTTCTGGATCGCGGTGACCCGCCGGGTGCTGAAGCTGCCGCCATCACGCACGCGATCCACCGAGTACACGACTGGCAATTTGGCGTCGCCCGGGCGCAGGAAATAACCGTGCATCGAATGCACATGGCGCGCCTCTTCAACCGTCTGACTGGCCGCCGACAGCGACTGGCCGAGCACCTGCCCACCGAACAACTGACGGAAACCCAGGTCCTGGCTGCGGCCACGGAACAGGTTTTCCTCGATCGGCTCCAGGGTCAGCAGGTCGACCAGATCTTCCAACACTTGGCTCATTCAGACTCTCCTCACACAACGCTATGCCGCGCAGTCTTGGCTGCCGCGGCCCATTCAGGTTCTGGCGCGAGCCATTGTCGCGCCATTGTAAACGTCCGTGTCGGCTTAGCCATGCAGGGTTTGCAGCCATTGCTCCCTGGTAATCCGGTACAACACATGCCGGCGCAACGGGTGATCGACGGCAAGTTTGGGGTGATCGAAATCATCGGCCGGATCGTGCTGCATGCCAATCGCTTGCATGACTTTCTCCGAGGGCAGATTGCTCTGGGCGGTGAAGGACACGATTTCCTTCAGCGACAACCGGTCAAAGCCGCAACGCAGAGCGGTCCATGCCGCTTCGCTGGCATAGCCCAGCCCCCAATGCTCCGCGGGCCAGGCGCCAGCCGATTTCCACCGCTGGCGTGAACGGGGCATCGAAACCGACCACACCCAGGCCGGTGAAACCGATGAATTCGCCGCTGTCCTTGCGCTCCAGCGCCCATAATCCGAAGCCGTGTTCGGCAAAATGGCCGCGCACCCGACCAATGAGCGACGCACTTTCCAGACGGCTCAAGGGCTGTGGAAAGTAACGCATGACCTGCGGATCGGCACACATCGCCGCAAATGCCGGCAAATCCTCGTCCTGCCATTGGCGCATCAGCAATCGCGCACTTTCCAGTTGCAGTATCGGCTCCATCATGCCCCTCCGTTTCCATGCCGCAAGTCTACATCGCTGGTAGGATCGTTCACTCTTTCCATCGTTCCTACATGAAGTCGCCATGCCACTGCCGTTGATCTACCACGAAGACTACAGTCCCGAGTTTCCGGCGGATCACCGCTTTCCGATGGACAAGTTCCGTTTGCTGCGCGACCACCTGGTCGACAGCGGCCTGACCCGCGACGCCGACCTGCTGCGCCCGGAGATCTGCCCCAACGACATCCTCGCTCTGGCCCATGACCGTCGCTATATCGAACGCTACATGAGCGGCGAGTTGTCCCGCGAAGACCAGCGGCGCCTTGGCTTGCCCTGGAACGAAGCGCTGGCGCGGCGTACGGTGCGGGCGGTCGGCGGTTCGATTCTGGCGGCAGAGAAAGCCCTGGAGCATGGTCTGGCCTGTCACCTCGCCGGCGGCACCCATCACGCCCACTACGATTACCCGGCCGGCTTCTGCATTTTCAATGACCTGGCGATCATCAGCCATTACCTGCTGCAAAGCGGCCGGGTGAACCGGGTGCTGATTTTTGATTGCGACGTGCATCAGGGTGATGGCACCGCACGCATCCTCCACGACACGCCGGAGGCGATCACCGTTTCCCTGCACTGTGAAAAGAATTTTCCTGCCCGCAAGGCCGAAAGCGATTGGGACATTCCGCTGCCCAAAGGCATGGGCGATGGCGACTACCTGAAGGTGGTGGATGACACGCTCAACTACCTGCTGCCGCTGTATCAACCGGACCTGGTGCTGTACGACGCCGGGGTCGATGTGCACAAGGACGACGCCCTCGGTTATCTGCAACTGACAGACGAAGGCGTCGCCGCCCGCGATGAAAGCGTGATGCGCCATTGCCTGGGCCGCGACATCCCGGTGGTTGGCGTGATCGGCGGTGGCTACAGCAAGGATCGCCACGCCCTCGCCCGCCGCCACGGCATCCTGCATCACAGCGCGCAACGGGTCTGGACGTCACACGGTTGTCACTGAGCTGTGCTGCGTTACCCACAATGGCTGTGGAACGGCCTGTGGATAACCTGAGCGAAAGGGACTACAGCCCACAGCGAGCATGACGTACAGCGCGCTGATCATTTTTCAACCAGTCCGCCAGATTTACCGTCGATCCCCTGTAGGAGCTGCCGCAGGCTGCGATCTTTTGATCTTGCCCTTCCAATCAGCTCAGACTGTCGTCAATCACCAGCACCACTTTCCCCGAAACCGTATTGCTCGCCAGCTCGGCAAACGCCGCCTCGGCGTCTTTCACCGGAAAGGTTTTCGCCAGTTGCGGACTCAACCGTCCTTCGGCAAACAGCGGCCATACATGCTGGCTCAAGTCGCTGAACAGGTCGGCCTTGAACTGATCATCGCGACTGCGCAACGTCGAACCGAGCAACTGCACACGTTTGGCCAGTACCTGTGCCAGGTCCAGTTTCGCCTCACGTCCGCCCATCAGACCAATCAGCACCCAGCGTCCATCCAGCGCCGTCAACTTGAGGTTCAGCGCCGCGTAATTGCCGCCGACCGGATCGAGGATCACGTCAAACGGACCGAAGTCGCGCAGACTCTCCAGGTCATCGCTGCGCACCACCCCGCCCTGGGCGCCCAGCGCTTCACAGTAGGCCAGACGCTCGGGCGAGCCAACGCTGACCCAACAGGGATTGCCGAACGCCTTGCACAGCTGAATGGCGGCTGAACCAATTCCACTCGCGCCAGCATGCAGCAGAACCTTCTCGCCCGGTTTCAACGCCGCCAGTTGAAACACGTTGAGCCAGACCGTTGCATAAACCTCGGGTAATGCCGCGGCCTCGATCAACGAAACACCTTCGGGCACCGGCAGCACGTGCCGTCCGTCGACGACCACCTCTTCGGCCATTCCGCCCCCGGCCAGCAACGCGCAGACCCGGTCGCCGACCTGCCACGACGAGCCGGCGCCGACTTCGCTGATCACCCCGGAGCACTCAAGACCGAGCACCTGACTGGCACCGGGCGGCGGTGGATAAAGCCCGGCTTTCTGTAATAAATCGGCGCGATTGAGGCCGGCTGCCGCCACACGAATGCGCACTTGTCCTACATCACATGCCGGACTCGGCTCTTCAACCCATGCCACTTGACCTTCAACGCCTTGCAATGCCTTCACAGTGCCTCCATAGTGAGTCTGGACTGAGCCCGAAGCTGTAGCGCCGGGCTTTTTGCATTATGCGACCGGCTCTCGTAGAACCGGCGACTTCAAAGACGGCCTAATATGCGTTATCAATTGTCCCCGCGTCGAATCAGCATGAAGCATTTGCTCCCCAGCACCGCCCTCGCTCTTTTCATCGGTATCGGCTTGTTGCCGATGTCGGGCAAAACCTTCGCAGCCAACAGCTGGGACAACTTGCAGCCTGATCGCGACGAAGTGATCGCCAGTCTCAACGTCGTCGAGTTGCTCAAGCGTCACCACTACAGCAAGCCGCCGCTCGACGATGCGCGCTCGGTGATCATCTACGACAGCTACATCAAGCTGCTGGACCCGTCGCGCAGCTATTTCATGGCCAGCGACATCGCCGAATTCGACAAGTGGAAGACCCAGTTCGACGACTTCCTCAAAAGCGGCGACCTCAACGCCGGGTTCACCATCTACAAGCGCTATCTGGACCGCGTCAAGGCGCGTCTGGACTTCGCCATTGCGGAGCTGAACAAGGGCGTCGACAAGATGGACTTCACCACCAAGGAGACCTTGCTGATCGATCGCAAGGACGCCCCTTGGCTCAAATCCACCGCTGAACTCGACGACCTGTGGCGCAAACGCGTCAAGGACGAAGTGCTGCGGCAGAAGATTGCCGGCAAGGATTCCAAGCAGATCCAGGAAACCCTGACCAAGCGCTACAAGAATCAGTTGGCGCGCCTCGATCAGACCCGCGCGGAAGACATCTTCCAGGCGTACATCAACACCTTCGCCATGTCCTACGACCCGCACACCAATTATCTGTCGCCGGATAACGCGGAGAACTTCGACATCAACATGAGCCTGTCCCTGGAGGGCATCGGCGCCGTGTTGCAGAGCGACAACGATCAAGTGAAAGTCGTGCGTCTGGTGCCGGCAGGGCCGGCCGACAAGACCAAACAGGTCGCACCGGCCGACAAGATCATCGGCGTTGCCCAGGGCAACAAAGAGATGGTCGACGTGGTGGGCTGGCGTCTGGACGAAGTGGTCAAGCTGATCCGCGGCCCGAAAGGCACCGTGGTGCGCCTGGAAGTGATTCCGGCGAGCAATGCGCCGAACGACCAGACCAGCAAGATCGTGCCGATCACTCGCGAAGCGGTGAAGCTTGAAGACCAGGCGGTGAAAAAGTCCGTGCTGAACCTGAAACAGGACGGCAAGGACTACAAGCTCGGCGTCATTGAGATCCCGGCCTTCTACCTCGACTTCAAGGCGTTCCGTGCCGGTGATCCGGATTACAAGAGCACCACCCGTGACGTCAAGAAACTGCTGACCGAACTTCAGAAAGAGAAAGTCGACGGCGTGGTCATCGACCTGCGCAACAACGGCGGCGGCTCCCTGCAGGAAGCCACCGAACTGACCAGCCTGTTCATCGACAAGGGCCCGACCGTCCTCGTGCGTAATGCCGATGGCCGCGTCGATGTCCTCGAAGATGAAAACCCGGGCGCGTTCTACAAAGGCCCGATGGCACTGCTGGTCAACCGCCTGTCCGCTTCGGCTTCGGAGATTTTTGCCGGCGCCATGCAGGACTACCATCGCGCACTGATCATCGGTGGCCAGACCTTCGGCAAAGGCACCGTACAGACCATTCAGCCGCTGAACCATGGCGAACTGAAACTGACGCTGGCCAAGTTCTACCGGGTGTCCGGGCAGAGTACCCAGCATCAGGGCGTGCTGCCGGACATCGACTACCCGTCGATCATCGACACCAAGGAAATCGGCGAAAGTGCCCTGCCGGAAGCCATGCCGTGGGACACCATCAAGGCGGCGATCAGGCCGGCCTCCGATCCGTTCAAACCATTCCTCGCGCAGCTCAAGTCCGAGCACGACGCACGCAGCGCCAAAGACGCCGAGTTCGTGTTCATCCGCGACAAGCTGGCCCTGGCGCAGAAGCTGATGGAAGAAAAAACCGTCAGCCTCAACGAAGCCGATCGTCGTGCCCAGCACGCGGACATCGATGCCAAGCAACTGGCGATGGAAAACATCCGTCGCAAAGCCAAAGGCGAAGAGCCGCTCAAAGAGCTGAAGAAAGAAGATGAAGACGCGCTGGCTGCAGCCGAGCCGGACAAGGTCAAACCAGAAGACGACGCCTACCTGAGCGAAACCGGGCGCGTGCTGCTGGATTACCTGAAGCTGAGCAATCAGGTGGCCAAGAAGTAAGATGATGGCAATTTAGTGGTGACGCTCCCCGGAGCGTCATCAAACAGTCATCATTCTGTCGTGAAATAAAGGACTGGGAGCGCCTCTAAAACAAGAGCGCTCCCAGTCCTTTTTTTATCGCCAGAGATTGCCATGACCACGACCGAACAGCTGAGTGCCTTGAGCTCGATCCTGACTCAAAGCGGTTTGCACAGCCTGTTCCAGCCGATCATCTGTCTCTCCGAGCGTCGCATTCTCGGCTACGAAGCCCTTACCCGAGGCCCGTCCAACAGCCCGCTACACTCGCCTATCGCGCTGTTCGCCGTGGCGCGTCAGGCTGGCCGCTTGAGTGAACTGGAAATCGCCTGCCGCCAGTCGGCCTGCCGTCGTTTCAACGAGCAGCAACTGCCGGGCAAGCTGTTCCTCAACGTCTCGCCGGAGTCCCTGCTCGAAGCCGCGCACCAACCGGGACGAACCCTGCAACTGCTGCAGGACTTCGGCATTCCGCCGAGCCAAGTGGTCATCGAACTCACCGAACAGACGCCGATCGACGATTTCCAGTTGCTGCAAACCGCGCTGCATCACTATCGGGCGATGGGCTTTTCGATTGCGCTGGATGACTTGGGCGCCGGCTATTCGAGCCTGCGTCTGTGGTCAGAACTGCGCCCGGATTACGTGAAGATCGACCGGCACTTTATCGACGGCATTCATCAGGACGCGTTGAAACGAGAGTTCGTCGGCTCGATCCTGCAAATCGCCAAGGCCTCGCGCGCGCAGGTGATCGCCGAGGGGATCGAGTTGCCGGAAGAATTGGCGGTGCTGACCGAAATGGGTGTCGATCTGGTGCAGGGCTACCTGCTCGGTCGCCCACAGGAACATCCATCTCGCGATGCCCGGGCCTTGATGCCGAAACACGACAGCAGCGCCGTGGCGTTGAATGACGAAGGCAGCGACCTCAGCGCCCTGCTCAACGACCAACCGGCGGTGCATCGCGACACGCCGACTGCCACGGTGCTGGAGGCCTTCCGCCGCCAAGCCAATCTGAATTCACTGGCAGTGCTCGACGAACAGGGCCAGCCATGCGGCATCGTCCATCGCCATTCGCTGTCCGACGCACTGCTGAAACCGTTCGCCACCGACCTGTTCGCGCGCAAACCGATCAGCCGCCTGATGAACGACGACTTCCTCGCCGTGGAAATGAGCCAGTCGCTGCAACAGGTCAGCCGCCTGATCACCAGCCGCGCCCGACAGCGCATCGAAGAAGATTTCATCATCACCCTCAATGGCGGCTATCTCGGCCTCGGTCGGGTGATCGACGTGCTCAAACTGATCACCGAACTGAAAATCCAGCAGGCGCGCTACGCCAACCCGTTGACCCTGCTGCCCGGCAACGTGCCGATCCAGCAATGCCTGACCCGCCTGCTGCAACAGGGCCGCGAGTCGATCATCTGCTACGTCGACATCGACAGCTTCAAACCCTTCAACGACATCTACGGCTACGGCCGTGGCGACGAAGTCCTGCTGTGCCTGGCGCAATGCCTGAACGAACGCGTCGACCCGTCCCGCGACTTCGTCGGCCACATCGGCGGCGACGACTTCCTGCTGGTGCTCGGCCCGGAAGACTGGCGCAAACGCCTCAATCAACTGCTCGACGACTTCCAGAGCCAATGCCGTCGTTTCTATCGCCCGGAGCACCTTGAAGCTGGCTGCTTCATCGCGCCGAATCGCCAGGGTGTGCGGCAGGAGTTTCCGCTGCTCTCGTTATCGATCGGCGTCGTCCACCTGCAACCCGAGGCCTGCGCAGAACTGGATGCCAGCCAACTCGCGGAAATGGCTTCGCAGGCGAAGCATCATGCGAAGAATGTTCCGGGGTATAGCGTGCATGTGATTGATAGTCTCAGTGCTGCCGACCTTCAACTGCCGCAACTGATTGGTCAACGATGATTCCACAGACGACATAACCACTTTTCCAAATCTGAAAAAAATTATTCAGATCAACTCCAGAACTTAAAAAAGCAACTCACTCTAATTTTTTCCACTTTGCAGCATAGCCAGCACGTGGCTTAACCATTCTTGACCGGAAGTCCACTTATTCCAATAGCAGTAGTAGCAACTGAGATCTCTCAACAAGTAATCTCTTATCGTCACCTCATCTTTATCTTGACTCAGCAAAGACTGCAACTCTTCACAAACCAAAAGTATTATTTCCGGATCTGAGGTTTGTAAGAAGTCAGCAATAACTTTATCGGGGGTGTCGTACTCTATTAGCCAATCTTGATGAAAGTAGGCCCCAAAAAAGTCGTGAAGCTCGGGAAATTCTTGATTCATAGTTCTGGAAATCCGGTCAGCAAAAAATATCCCAAAGGGAGTGTAGGGTCTTTTTTCAGAACTAGCAGGAGTTTTAGTGCCGACCGAGGATGTGTGGCGCCATTCAGCAAGCTCACTCCCACCGGCTGGTTGAGATCGTGGGTGATAGTTGTCTTTCCCTTTGTGCTATTTAAAAAATCTTGCACCTTTTGCGCATTCACCCTCAAAGCTTCTGAAACAGCGGCCTCAGCTCCGGCGCGGTTGGAAAATGTAGAAGCTGCTGGAATATGTGGCTCCGCCATTAATCTTTGGGCTAACTGCGCATCTGTTCTACCAATATGTTTGATTATTAGATGTCCGCCCTGAGCCTCATGCGCAGCCAAGCCCCCACCTGGAACTATCTCGCTGTAAGGCCCTTCAGCTTGTATTGCCCCCGGACACGGATTGCAAGCCAACCCCAACGGATCCACCCACCCCGTCGGATTCGGCACATACCGGTACTGATTCAACCCACCTGCCAACTTGATGGGATCCGGCGTCAGATACCGTCCCAACCTCGGGTCGTAATACCGATGCCGGTTGTAATGCAGCCCACTCTCCGCGTCGAAATACTGCCCCTGAAAGCGCAGCGGCTGGTCGAGGTAGTCCTCGCCGGCGAGGGTGATGGCTGCGACTTTGCCGTAGGCGTCGTATTGCGCCGACCAGACGATTTCGCCGCTGTAATCGGTCAGTTCCTGCGGGGTGCCGAGGTGGTCGAGCTGGTAGTAGAACGGGCAGGCGCGTTTCGGGCCTTTACCGTCGAGCAGCGCCAGCGGGCGGAAGGTGCCGGGTTCGTAGACGTAGCTGCGGTATTGGACCTTGCTGCTTTCGGCGACGAGATGGTCGCCTTGCCAGAAGAACTCGGTGCTGTGGCCGTCGACGGTCTTGCGGATGCGTCGACCAAAAGCGTCATATTGGTAGGTCGCGGTTTGGCCGTCCGGGCGGGTCAGGCCGATCAGGCGGTGCTGGCAGTCGTAGCGGTATTCGGTGATCAGCAGTTGATCGCGGCCGCGACGCTCGCGGATCAGGTTGCCGAAGGCGTCATAGTCGTAATGCCGGTCGCCCTGGATCAGCAGGCGGTTGCCCTTGATCCGGGTGGGGCCGGGACGGTCCTGCATCAGCAGGTTGCCGGCCGGGTCGTGGGCGAAGGCTTCCGGCAGTTCGTCGCGCGAATGACGTACGCGGATCAAGCGGTCGAGGGCGTCGTAGCCGTAGGTGCGCTGACCGTGACGGCTGTCGGCAATGTGTTCCAGATTGCCGTTGGCGCTGTAGGCATAATCGCGGCGATACAGCGAAGCGTGCTGATGACCTACAGCGTGGGCCAGCAAACGGCCCTGGTCGTCGTAGGCGTATTCGCTGAGCAGCAGGCCTTGCTGGCGTTGTTGTTCACGACCCGATTGATAGACGTGGCTGGTCAGCCGCGTGCCATTAAGGTCAATGGCGGTCAGCGCGCCGCCCTTGGCGTAGTGATAGTCGAGCGTGCTGTTGTCCGGCAGACGCTGGCGCTTGAGCTGGCCGCAGGCGTCATAGGCATAACGCAAGGTGCCCCAGCCCTGATGCTCGGTGATCAGCCGGTCCTGCAGGTCGTATTCAAAGGCCAGTGGATGTTGCTGGCCGTCATCGACGCCGATCAACCGGCCCAGGCGGTCATAGCGATACTCGACCTGAACTCCGTCGGGCAGGGTTTTCAGCAGCAGACGCCCGGCCGCATCACGCGCGTAGGCAGTGACCAGCGTCGAGCCGTCGTCGCCGAACTCGGTCTTCTCCAGCAGGTGCCCGTTACGGTCGTAGGCGTATGCGGTGCGCCGGCCGTCGAAGCCGGTTTCCTGTCGGATCAATCCGGTAGGCGTGTAGTCCAGTCGGTACTTTTCGCCGGATTCGTTCTCGATTTCCGTCAGCAGCAGTTGCGCATGGTCGTAGCGATACTGCACCCGCGTGCCGTCGGGATTGATCCTGCGCGAGACCAGATGCAGGTCGTCGTCATACTCGTAACGGGTGATGCGCCCGAGCTCGTCGCGCTCGGCCGTGACCTGGCCGTACGCGCCGTAGCTGTAGGCGCGGGTGGCGCCTGTAGGTAACGTCGTCTGAACCAGTCGGCCAATGGCATCCCACTGCTGGCGAGTGACGGCACCGTGTTCGTCGCAAGTGGTCGTCCGTCGCCCCAGCGCATCGTAGGAAAAACGCCGTACACCGCCGTCAGGCAGGGTTTCCTCGATCAGTTGGCCGAGGTCATTCCACGACAACTTGTGCCGGCTGCTGTCCGGATAGCGGATCGACAGCAACTGCCCGCGCGTGTCGTAGTAGTAATGGGTGACCTGGCCGTCCGGATCGACCGCCTCGGTGACATCCCCTTCGGCGTTGCGCCGATACGTCCAGACCGCGTCACCACGAGAACGGCTGTGCAGGAAACCGTTGCGATACTCGTAGGACGTTGGCTCATCGTCCGGCGGAAGCAGCGCGATCAGCCGTCCGACGGCGTCGTAGCGGTATTCGGTGACCGCACCCAGCGGATCCTGCTCGGCGATCAACCGGCCCGCAGCGTCATACGCCTTGAGATGCTCACCGCCATCGGCCTCGACCTTGCGCACCAGCCGTGCGCTGTCATCGTGGACGTAGATTTCTTCGGTGCCATCAACGTAATGCACCGTGACGCGGTCGCTGTCGTCCCAGACATACCGCGTATTCATCTGCGCGAACGAGGCCCAATGGCGCACGCAACGCGCGGCTTTGCCGGAACGATCCCACTCCCAGAAAAAAGCTCGCGCCGCCGCTCAGTTGCCGCTGCAGGATGACGTGCTGATCGTCGTAGTCGTAACGCTCGCTGTCCCCGACGGCATTGGTCGCGGCCAACAATCGCTGACGGGCGTCGTAGCAATAACTGACCAGCGTTTGCTCGGTGCGCCAGCCACCCGCCTCAAACACCTGGTAATCAACTGCCACCAGATGCGCCCGGTCGTAGCGCAACAGCAGCGAGCGCCCGGCCCCGTTATCCAGGCGCTGCAGACGCTCGGAATGATCGCGATGCACCGTCAGACGATTGCCATACCCATCACTGACCGCCGTCAGTCGCCCGGCACGAAAGTGATAAAACCGCGCCGCCTCCCCCGCCAGCGCGAGGATCAGTTCCTCCGGCTCATCGCCGAGAAAAATCGCCGCCCGTGACAGGCTGTTGTGGATCTGCGGCCGTTCAACACTGGGCAATGGGAACCGCGTGCGCCGGTTCTCGTGATCGACCCAGACCACCGCCTCGCCATCGAACTCCAGCCGATGCGCCAGCGAATGGCTCCAGCCAAACCCCAGTCCGACATTGATCTCCACCGCGCTGGTGCGGTACAACCGGGTGAACTCGAACGGCAGCAAGCCATCGAGCGTGCCATCGGTCAGGGTCAGCAGTTCTTCGCCGGTGACCATCGACACCGGGCAGCCGTTGGTGCAGGTCAGCGGCGCGCAATCGGCGCTGTCGCCGTTGGGGTTTTTCGCTTGTTCCGGCGCGTCGTCGTGATGCTCGTTTTTCTTCAGGGCGGCATTGCGCTTCGCATCCCAGCGCAACTGCATGCGGCCCTTTTTAACGCCGGCGGCAATGCCTCGCGCGGCGACGGTTTTGTACTGGTCGACGTAATGGATGAACGTGTTGACGATGCCGAACAGCGCCTTGACCAGACGTTTCACAACCGTGAGCAGCTGGGCGGCGCGATCCGCCAGACGTAGCGTCAGATAAGCGATCCCCGCACAAGCCCCGACGAATGTCAACACAACGCCGATCAGCACATCGAGCAGCACCTGCACGATCATCATCGACGCCGTTTCAGCGGTTTTGCCGGCGATCTGGCTGGGCGGCAGCATCTCCAGCCAGAGACTCGCACTGCGCAGCAGCAAACACAGCGCCGCCTCATCGCTGACCAGCAACTGCAGTTTTTGCATGACATCCGGAGCTGATTCTGCGAGGCGGATCAGATCGGCCGCGCCGCTTCCAAGGCGATCGGCAAACGCTCCTGGATCCTGCAGAATTTCCGACAGCATGCCGAGGCTGTCCCACACCCCCTCGATCGCCGCCCAGCTCCCGGCGAGCATGCCGTTGCCTGCCGCTGTCGCCACCGACTGCGACCACTGCGGCTTGAACCCCTGCCACTCGCTGCGCAGCCAGCCCTCCAGATTGCCGGTCAAACCGTCGTAGGACTTGAACAGCGCCTCGATCTGCTCCGAGGTAACGTCGCTGTGCACCTGCACGCGATAGAACTTGCCGGGCGTCCCGGTGAATGTTCCCCGGCCTTGCGCATCAAGTCGGACGGGGAATATTTGGCCATCATCCACCGCCACCACATCGACCACGATGTCGCCCAGCGGAATGTCGTACACCGACTCGAATTTGCTCTCGATCGTCAGCACCCCGCTTTTCGGGCACTGCACGACGCCGGAGGCAAACTCACTGTCTCCTGTGCTGACAGCGGTGATGCGATCACCGAAACGGATGATCCGCTCCATGCCCATCAGCGACGGCAGATCCGCCGCGTGGCTGACCTGATCCACCGCGCTGCTGAACCAGTGTTCAAGCTGCTGGCGATAGAGGCTGAGGGTGTCGGGAAAGCTGTCGAGTTCCTGCTCGATACGGCTGACGGCTTCCATCAGCGCACGCAACGATGCGGGGTGGAATGAAAAACCGGGTCAAACATGAACGTTCCCTCGCGCAAAAATTAGGCGCGGGGACTTTGCGGGGGATCAATCAGGAAAGAAGTCAGGCGAGTAGGCTTTTGCTGTAGGACAAATCTGCAAAGGACTGATTACTACAAAAACGTATGGCGATAAACGCAAACGTGGCGTGAGGTTTCCCTCACGCCACGTTTATCGGACGATACAAAATGATTTACTGGGTTTAATCCCGAGCGCTCAACTCTTGGAGTTTGAGCTCGGCCAACGGGTGGCCGGCCTTGGCGGCCAGCGTCCACCAGCGCGCCGCTTCTGTCGGATCCGGCGCTTTGCCCGGAGTACCGGCCAGGCTGATCACGCCGACCTGATAAGCCGCTTTGCCATCGCCGGCGAGCGCCGCCAGACGCAACAGCCGCACACCTTCTTCGCGGGCGCCCAGGCCAACACCGCGAAACGTCAGAATGTGCCCATAAAAGCTTTGCGCACCGACATCGCCCAGATTGGCCATGCGCGCAAACTGCCCTTCGAGCCAGCGCCAGCCTCTGGGCTGGCGGACGAACCACGACCAGTGAAACAGCCTGCGGGCCAACCAGTAACTGGCTGACGCCTTGAGTCGAAAGAACACTCAGGCCTCCGCCGATTCCGGGTACTCGTATTCGAAGACCCTGACCACTTCCGACGCATGCCAAGAGGCAGCCGCAACGCCATCGGATGGCCCGGAGAAACGTCCCAGACGTTCAACGCATTCAAAAAAACCGGTTCGTGGCAAACGACTGGCCCCTTGGCTGATCACCAGCGAACTGCGCAATGGCTGCTCGGCCTTGGCGTCGAGTGCGGCCAGATGCTCAAGTGCCGCGGTCAGCGTCTGCATCGCCGGCGTCGGCAGTTGCAAACGTTCGAGCAAGGCTCGATAGGTCAACAGATGGCGCTGCCTGCGCGCCTGATCCAGCTCCCCCAGCAATCCGTCCCAATGTTGACGACTGATGCGTACGCTCACGATTCATCCCTCCAACCCGGCACCGTCAGTTCCCAGGCCAGGCTGCGGCGAATCGCGGCGTCAGGTTGACGCTCGCCGCTTTCGATCATGGCCAGATAAGACGGGCTGATGCCTACCGTGCGGGCCAGCGCCTCGATGGCGATGCCCTTCCCTTCGCGCAAACTGCGTAGTTGATCCAGACCTGGAAGAATCGGGTCTGGCGCTGCGGCGGCCGGCGCTGGCGCCTGCTGCTGCGGTATGTCGTTGATGCCTGCTGCTTTCAGTAGAGCCTGATACTGGCCCCATGGCAGAACCGCGTATTCGGGTTCGCCATCGCGTGCAATTATCTGAATATCCATGACTACCCCGTAGGACAACAACACTTAGCGAGTCGGCACTTTTCCCTAGAAGTGTAATCCTAACAGCGGCCAAGGTCGCGGGGGGGTATCAATCTGCCTGCAGGCGAGGTGAATCAGGTTTTTTTCGGGCCCTGCAGTTGAAGTTGCTCGGGGGTATCGGGCAAACGTTCGACCACTGCGAGTTTTTCCGGCTGTTGTCGATTGCGCCAGAGCCGGAAGGCAGCGAGTTCGTCGTCGAGGGTTTTCATCAGCCAGGCGAGAACAGCAATGTCATCGAGCATGCCGAAGACGGGGATGAAATCCGGGATCGCGTCCACCGGGCTGAGGAAATACATCAACCCTGCCACCACCGAAACGATGGCTTTCGGACTGATCGCCCGGTACTCGCCGCGCCAGTAAGCCAGACACAAGGCCTGGAGCAAGCGCAGATCATCCTTGAGCTTGCCCAGGCGATTACCTTGCGCAGCGCCCTTGCTCGCCACGGCGAACAGCAGAGTCGGCAGCCGGCCACGGGCCAGCAGGCGTCCCGCCAGAGGCAGAAACCGGGCGAAATTCCACGGCGCTTTCATCTATTTCTCCCGTTGAAATGTTATCCACACAAATTGTGGATAACCTTGTGAACAGAGCTGCATTTCAGCGCTGAGAGCCCCGTTTCATAAGGGCTTCGCTCAGATCGGGCGTTTTTTACTCACATAAAAAAACCCAATATTTCATTGACTTGGCGGCTCAGGACGTCTACCCACGGTGGCCTCAATCTCTAGGACTGCTGTCAGCGGCATCCGTTCGCTCTGTTTACCTGCGCCATCCTTCAGATGCAACAACGCCCCGCATAAGCGAGGCGTTGTTGGCGAAGCCGTTACCGAAGCCTGTTACTTGGCAGCGGCGTCTTCTTTGGCTGGATCCTTGATGGCCAGCAGTTCCAGGTCGAAGACCAGAACCGAGTTGGCCGGGATTGCCGGGCTTGGCGATTGCGCGCCGTAAGCCAGATCGCTAGGGATGTACAGTTTGTACTTCTCGCCAACGTGCATCAGTTGCAGACCTTCAACCCAACCCGGGATCACGCCGCTGACCGGCAGATCGATCGGGCTGCCACGTTCAACGGAGCTGTCGAACACGGTGCCGTTGGTCAGCTTGCCGGTGTAGTGAACAGTCACTACGTCGGTCGGCTTGGGCTGCGGGCCGTCGGCTTTCTTGACCACTTCGTACTGCAGACCGGAAGCGGTGGTGGTAACGCCAGGCTTCTTGCCGTTTTCTTCGAGGAATTTCTTGCCGGCGGCTGCCGACTCTTCGCTCATCTTGGCCATACGCTCTTCGGCACGCTTTTGCAGCGCGGCGAAAGCTTCGACCAGTTCTTCGTCTTTCAGCTTCTGTTCTTTCTTGCCGACGGCATCTTCGATGCCCTGGGCTACCGCTTTGGAGTCCAGATCATCCATGCCTTCCTGAGCAAGGCTCTTGCCCATGTTCAGGCCGATACCGTAGGAAGCTTTTTGCGCCGGGGTTTTCAGCTCTACGCTGGTCTGCGAATCACAACCCGCGAGGACCAGGCTAACCAGGGCTACCGCCGCCGCCAACCGATGCTGTTTCATGCTATTTCCTTGTTCATGCGCCGAAAGGGCAATCGAGTAAAGCCGCGAGCTTATCAGGCCGCCACGACCAATGGCTACCGGCATGAGAGCAGGAAACGTCCGATAAGTTCAGGGATTAAAACGCATTCGGGCAAAGCGACGATGAAGCTTCTGTCATCTGGGCCTGACAAGGGCTGACGAGACTTCCTACGACAGTTGGCGTAATGGCCACTTGCCGCACCTGCAACAGCTGAGGCATAACAGCGCAACAACTCGACAAGGATGTTTATCTTGCGCCTCTTATTCCGTTTGCTGACTCTGATCGTGGTACTGCTGGGCCTGGTCCTGACCGTCATTCTGTACTACGTCGCCAACCCGAAACTCCCCTTCTATACCCCGGCCCAACAGGTGCATTACCTGCAACAGTGGAGTGAGGAGGAGCGCCAGACTTACTATTTCACCCCGCAAGGGACGCAGGTCAAAGGCCTGCGCTATGAATGGTTCCAGGCGCTGGAGCTGCCCTTCTCGCAGCAGCGTTTCGCGTCCCCGGAATACCTCGCACGCTTCGGTTTTCTGGTTGATCCGCAGCAGAAAGCCACGCCGAACAATCCGGGCAATCTGCCGGTCGGTTTCGCGCGCCATCAGAACCCCGGCGGTACCGAGCAATACCTCGATATCACCTGCGCCGCCTGCCACACCGGCGAACTGCGCTTCAACGGCCAGGCCGTGCGGATCGACGGCGGGTCGGCGCAGCATGTTTTGCCTTCCAGCGTTCCTACGTTGCGCGGTGGCAGTTTCGGGCAGGCATTGGCCGCCAGTCTGACCTCGACTTACTACAACCCGTGGAAATTCGAACGCTTCGCCAGAAATGTTCTGGGCGATGACTACGAGCCGCGCCGCGAGCAACTGCGCAAAGACGTCAAGCAATCGCTGAACACCTTCCTCAAAGTCGCCTGGAACGATACCCATCGCGGCCTCTACCCGACCGAGGAAGGCCCTGGACGCACCGATGCGTTCGGCCGCATTGCCAACGCCACCTTCGGCGACGCAATTTCCCCCCGCCAACTACCGCGTGGCGAACGCCCCGGTCGACTACCCGCAACTGTGGGACATGTGGACCTTCGACTGGGTGCAGTGGAACGGCTCGGCGCAGCAACCGATGGCGCGCAACATCGGTGAAGCGTTGGGCGTCGGCGCCACGCTGAATTTCTTCGACAGCAACGGCCAGCCGCTGCAAGGCGATGCGCGTTATGCCTCGAGTGTGCGCGTACGCGATCTGCACACAATCGAGGAAACCCTGCAACGCCTGCAACCACCAGCCTGGCCGGAAGATGTCCTGGGCGCCATCGACAAACCGCTGGCCGCCAAGGGCCGCACGCTGTTTGCCGAGAACTGCGCCGGTTGCCACGTGCCGCGCAAGACTCAGGAAGGCGAGCGCTGGGTGCAGCACTTGCACATGTTGCCGGTCGAGGTGATCGGCACCGACCCGAATGCCGCGACCAACATTGCCACTCACCGTTTCGACCTGACCCCGCTGCAATGGGACCCGAAAGAACTCGAACAGATGGATGTGAAGTTGCATCCGACGCCCACCGAACCACTGGACCTGAGCCAGCTATCGGTGGCCAAGGGCCTGGCCTACGTCACCGCGTTCGTCGAGAACCGTGCCTATCGCGAGGCCGGCGTCACCGCTGAGGAAAAGCCACAACTCGACGGCTTCGGCCTGCCGATCGGTGTGCGTGAAAAGGTTGCCTACAAGGCCAGGCCACTGGCCGGCGTCTGGGCCACCGCGCCGTTCCTGCACAACGGTTCGGTGCCAAGCCTTTATCAGTTGCTGTCGCCGCAGGATGAGCGCGCGACGACTTTCTATAAGGGTTCGTTCGAGTATGACCCGCGCCATCTGG
Organism: Pseudomonas sp. MD195_PC81_125; assembly: GCF_014060985.1. Classification (NCBI taxonomy): domain Bacteria; kingdom Pseudomonadati; phylum Pseudomonadota; class Gammaproteobacteria; order Pseudomonadales; family Pseudomonadaceae; genus Pseudomonas; species Pseudomonas sp. MD195_PC81_125. Next base: position 4,837 of record NZ_JABULD010000592.1, on the reverse strand, counting down.
GTTATCGCACCGAAGCCTTCACCAACGGCTTTTTGTTCGATACGCGAATCACCGGCAACCACAACAGCGGCCACGAGTTCCGCGCTGGCGAGCGCGGCAATGGGGTTATCGGCCGCCTGCTGCAACCGGAAGAACGCTGGGCCTTGCTGGAGTACCTGAAAGTATTGGGCGGGCCATTGGAGGCGCAACTGCCATGATGATCAACTCGTAACAAAAAACCCTCCCTTCTCGCCCGCTTCTGGCTGTGGCTGGGGCGACTGCTGGGCAAAACCCTGCTGGCCCTGCTGATTGTCGGCCTGCTGGGCTGGGCGATCGCGAGCGCGTGGTTCATCTGGCAACACAGAGGTCCGGTGTCGGCGCAGGAACAGATTCCCGCCGGTGAAGCGGCCATGACCCAGGACGTGATCCAGACCGCCGTGCGTATCGTCGATCAACACCGCGAAGGCACACGCTACTTGCGCGATGCGCATGCCAAGGCACACGGTTGCGTAAAAGCCGAGGTCACGGTGTTGCCAGAACTGACGCCAGCGCTGCGCCAGGGTGTTTTCGGCGAACCGGGCAAAACCTGGCAGGCGCTGATTCGCTTGTCCAATGGCAACGCCTACCCGCAATTCGACAGCATCCGCGACGCCCGGGGAATGGCAATCAAGCTGCTCGAGGTCCCCGGCAAGCAGCTGCTCGGCGACCGTCCGGTGCGCCGTGAACAAGACTTCGTGATGTTCAGCCATCCGAACTTCTTCGTCAGCGATGTCGCTGAGTACCGTCAGAATGTGGCAGCCCAGGCTGACGGCAAAAAAATCATGGCGTTTTTCCCCGGTTGGGATCCGCGCACCTGGCAGATCCGTCACCTGCTCATCGCCCTGGCGACCCTGTCACCGCCGCCGGACAGCCCGACCGCGACCACCTACTTTTCGGTATCGCCTTACAAATTTGGCGAGGCCAATGCCAAGTTTCGCGTTGCGCCGGATCCGGACAACTGCCCGACCTACACCCTGCCCGCACAAAATCACGACCTGCCGAATTTCCTGCGCAGCGCCTTGAACCAACAACTGTCGACAGATCGGGTACCGGCGTGTTTCGTGCTGCAGATGCAGCGCCAGGATGCGAACAAGTACATGCCGATCGAGGACACCAGCATCGAGTGGCGCGAGCAGGATTCAGCGTTCGAAACAGTGGCACGGATCACCCTGCCGGCGCAGGACTTCGACACGCCAGCGCTGAATCTGGCATGCGACAACCTGTCGTTCAATCCGTGGTTTGGTATCGAGGCGCATCGGCCGATTGGCGGGATCAATCGCTTGCGTAAAGCGGTGTATGAGGCGGTGAGCGATTATCGGCACAGTCGCAATGCCGAATAGTCACAATTCCTCTGTAGGAGCTGTCGAGTGAAACGAGGCTGCGATCTTTTGATCTCTAAAAGCAAGATCAAAAGAATCGCAGCGTGCCGCAGCTCCTACAGAGGAGATCGAGTGATTTCACAAATCGCAGACAGCAAAAAGCCCGCACTCGGCGGGCTTTCTGTGGTGACCTGGCGTTCAGTGGGTCCAGGTGACCGAATATGGCGCAGCGGACGGGACTCGAACCCGCGACCCCCGGCGTGACAGGCCGGTATTCTAACCGACTGAACTACCGCTGCGCGAAACGCTTGAAACGAATGGTGGGTGATGACGGGATCGAACCGCCGACATTCTGCTTGTAAGGCAGACGCTCTCCCAGCTGAGCTAATCACCCCTTCGCTTCGTTACGGGGCGCATTATGCCACAAGTTTTCGTAATGTGTTGATTTAATTGAAGTTTTTTTCAAATAAATCCGAAAACCGGTGAAACGATACAAACCCGATGGAACAAGGTACAAACGTGAGACAGAAAAAAAACCCGCTTCAGCGGGTTTTTCCGTGGTGACCTGGCGTTCAGTGGTCCAGGTGACCGAAAATGGCGCAGCGGACGGGACTCGAACCCGCGACCCCCGGCGTGACAGGCCGGTATTCTAACCGACTGAACTACCGCTGCGCTAAACACTTGAAACGAATGGTGGGTGATGACGGGATCGAACCGCCGACATTCTGCTTGTAAGGCAGACGCTCTCCCAGCTGAGCTAATCACCCTTCGCTTCGGTGTGGCGCGCATTCTACGGAGCGACCCAACCTCTGGCAAGCACTTTTTTAATTAATTTTCTCAGGCCTTCCAAAGGCTTAGAGAAGGGTTGGCCTATGCCACGGCGAAGACAATAATGCCCCCCTTTGTATAAAGGAGAGACTCACCCCATGTGGTTCAAAAACCTGCTGATCTATCGCCTGACCCAAGACCTGCCTGTCGATGCCGAGGCGCTGGAAACTGCACTGGCCACCAAACTGGCGCGTCCATGTGCAAGCCAGGAGTTGACCACCTACGGTTTCGTCGCGCCGTTCGGCAAGGGCGAAGATGCACCACTGGTGCACGTCAGCGGCGACTTCCTGCTGATCGCTGCACGTAAGGAAGAACGTATTCTGCCGGGCAGCGTCGTGCGCGACGCGGTCAAGGAAAAGGTCGAAGAGATCGAAGCCGAGCAAATGCGCAAGGTCTATAAGAAAGAACGCGATCAGATCAAGGATGAAATCATCCAGGCGTTCCTGCCGCGTGCCTTTATCCGTCGTTCGTCGACCTTCGCTGCCATCGCACCGAAACAGGGCCTGATCCTGGTGAACTCGGCCAGCCCGAAACGCGCCGAAGACCTGCTCTCCACAATGCGTGAAGTGCTCGGCACCCTGCCCGTGCGTCCGCTGACCGTGAAAACCGCGCCGACCGCGGTGATGACCGAGTGGGTCACCACCCAGCAAGCAGCACCGGACTTCTTCGTGCTGGACGAATGCGAGCTGCGCGACACCCACGAAGACGGTGGCATCGTGCGTTGCAAGCGTCAGGACCTGACCAGCGAAGAAATTCAGCTGCACTTGAGCACCGGCAAAGTCGTCACTCAGCTGTCGCTGGCCTGGCAAGACAAGCTGTCGTTCATGCTCGATGACAAGATGACCGTCAAACGCCTGAAGTTCGAAGACCTGCTGCAGGATCAGGCAGAACAGGACGGTGGCGACGAGGCCCTGGGCCAACTGGACGCCAGCTTCACCCTGATGATGCTGACTTTTGGCGACTTCCTGCCGGCGCTGGTGGAAGCGTTGGGCGGGGAAGAGACTCCGCAGGGGATCTAAACCTCTCTCCGGCGCCCTCCTTTATTGAGGGCGCCTGAAAAAGCAAAGATCGCAGCCTTCGGCAGCTCCTACATTTGGAATGTGTTTTCCTGTATGAGCTGCCGAAGGCTGCGATCTTTTTGCTGGCACCGTATGCTTAGCTTCCTAACGCTTTCACATAATAAGGAACACGCCATGCGAGCACTGGCTGCACTGAGCCGCTTTGTCGGCAACACTTTCGCTTACTGGGTTCTGATTTTCGCCGTGATCGCATTCCTGCAACCGGCGTGGTTTCTCGGTCTCAAGGGTGCGATCGTGCCACTGCTGGGGCTGGTGATGTTCGGCATGGGTCTGACCCTCAAACTTGACGACTTTGCTGCCGTCGCCCGCCATCCGTGGCGTGTGGCTCTGGGCGTGGTCGCACATTTCGTGATCATGCCCGGTGTGGCGTGGTTGCTCTGCCAGATCTTCCATCTGCCACCGGAAATCGCCGTCGGGGTGATTCTGGTCGGCTGCTGCCCAAGCGGCACCTCCTCCAACGTCATGACCTGGCTGGCCCGCGGCGATCTGGCGCTGTCGGTGGCGATTGCTGCCGTCACCACCCTCCTCGCCCCGCTGCTGACTCCCGCGCTGATCTGGCTGCTGGCTTCGGCGTGGTTGCCGGTGTCGTTCATGGAGTTGTTCTGGTCAATCCTGCAAGTAGTGTTGCTGCCGATCGTGCTCGGCGTGGTCGCGCAACGCGTGCTCGGCGACAAGGTGCGCCACGCGGTGGACGTGTTGCCACTGGTGTCGGTGGTCAGCATCGTGATCATCGTCACCGCCGTGGTGGCCGCCAGCCAGGCGAAGATCGCCGAGTCCGGGCTGCTGATCATGGCCGTGGTGATGCTGCACAACAGCTTCGGCTACCTGCTGGGTTACTTCACCGGACGTCTGTTCAAGCTGCCACTGGCGCAGCGCAAGTCGCTGGCGCTGGAGGTCGGCATGCAGAACTCGGGGGTTGGGCGCGGCGCTGGCGAGTGCGCACTTCTCGCCGCTGGCGGCGGTACCGAGCGCGTTGTTCAGCGTCTGGCACAACATTTCCGGGGCGTTGCTCTCGACCTGGTTCCGGCGCATGAGCGAGAAGCAAGACCGTGAGGCGCTGGCGCAACAGCCGGCCGACTGACCGGGAAACTTGATCCCCGGATTAATGCTCGGCAGACTGTTGCGCTACGCGGGGACGACCCTGCGGCTCGATCGAGTTATCAATCTGGGGACGGCCCCGTCAATCGATGGAGGTCTCTCATGTCCTGGATCATTCTGTTTTTCGCCGGCCTGTTCGAAGTCGGCTGGGCCGTCGGCCTGAAGTACACCGACGGCTTCACCCGCCCGCTCCCCACCGTCCTGACCGTGGCGGCCATGGCCATCAGCCTCGGCCTGCTGGGCCTGGCGATGAAGGAATTGCCGCTGGGTACGGCTTATGCGATCTGGACCGGAGTCGGCGCTGTCGGCACGGTGATTGCCGGGATCATGCTGTTTGGCGAGTCGATGGCGTTGATTCGGCTGGCCAGTGTGGCGTTGATCGTGACCGGGTTGATCGGCCTTAAAGTAAGCGCTTAAGCCAATGGCCCCATCGCTGGCAAGCCAGCTCCCACAGGGATCTCCGGTGAACACAAGTCTTGTGTAAATCCAGAAAAC
>NZ_JABULD010000515.1:0-8070 GCF_014060985.1 Pseudomonas sp. MD195_PC81_125 | reverse complement strand
TAGGAGGCTGCCGCAGGCTGCGATCTTTTGATGTTGATTCAACGCAGAATAATCAGATGCCCCAACACCTGACGCTGCTCAAACCCCAGCACACCCTGCAAAGAACTCAGCACCGCCTGCGGATCCTTGCTTGGAAAACTGCCGCTGACCTTGCGCGCAGCCAACTCATCGTTGAGCACAACAATCCGCCCTGGGTAATAGCGCCGCAAATCCTGCACCACATCGGCCAGCGACGCCTTGTAGTACGTCAGCCAGCCCTGCCGCCAGGCCAGTTGTGCTTCGCTGTCCACGGCGTGCAGTTTTTCTGCGCGGCCTTGTCCGTAAGCCACTTGCTGGCCGGCGGTCAGAATCTGCTGTTGCGCATTGCGATCCGCCGTCACGCCAACGCGCCCGGACAACACCGTGACCTGCGCGCCCTGCGGTTGCAGACGCACTTCGAACTGCGTACCGAGGACCCGCGCCTGGCCATTCTCGGCCTCGACCACAAAGGGATCACCGGTGTGCGTCACATTGAAAAAACCAGCGCCACGCCGCAACTGCACATGCCGCTCACCTCGACTGAAATCCACGGCAATAGCGCTGTCGGCGTCCAACGTGACTTGCGATTGGTCGGCCAGGGTCACCGTGCGGATTTCCCCCGGCGCCGAAACGTAATCGGCGCCCAGATCGTCGATCCAGCGCTGCGGCTGCCAGCCCGTGCCGAGGCTGAGCATCAGCAACAGACACGCGGCCATTGCCAGCGCGCCCGACCAGCGCAACAGCGGCGAGCGACGCGGACGCTCCATTGCGTTGAGGTAGCCCTGCAACGCAAACGCGTCCTCATCGGCCAGGGCGCGCGCCGGACTTTCGCTCAACTCCCACACGACTTGCGCCTGGGCGTAGGCCTCGGCGTGGGCCGGGTCGGCGCGCAGCCACTGGCTGAAGGTCAGTTGATCGCCAGTGCTCGGGCGGTCGTGCAACAGGCTCAGCCAGGCGAGTGCGGCCTGTTCCTGAGCGGGTGTAGGGATGATGCGGTCGGTGGCTTTCACGGTGCTTTCCCTGGCAGGCGTGGTGCGGGTTCGCGCAGGCTGGCCTTGCAGGCCTCGAGGGCGCGCATCATATGTTTTTCCACGGCACTTTGAGACAGGCCCATCGCCTTGGCGATGTCTGCGTACTTGCGACCGTGAATGCGATTGAGCAAAAAGATCTGCCGGGTGCGCTCGGGCAAGGCGCGCAACGCCGCTTCGACATGGCGCAGGTCATTGCCCGCTTCGAGCGCGGCTTGCGGTTCGCTGCCGTGGCTGTCCGGCGCATCCGGTTGCCAGCCCTCGTTGACCCGCACTCGCGTGCCTTCGCTGCGCAAATGATCGATGGCGATGTTGCCGGCGCAACGCAACAGGTAAGTGCTGAGCTCTTCGACCTGCACCAGCGGCCTGCGCCAGAACCGCAGGAACAGGTCCTGCACCAGATCCGCTGCCGTGGCCCGGCAACCGACGCGCCGGTTGACCAGCGCTTCCATTTGCGAACGCTGCGAGAGGAACACCTGAAGAAAATGCGCACGCGCGCCATGGGGCTCGTCGTCGCGGGACTCCGGCGGATGACCGATCAGCATCTCAGCACCGCGCCCAGGCGGCGACCGGACTGGCGAGCAGGCTCAACCCGGCCAGTGCGAGGGCCAGGCGTGGCCGATAGGGCAGCAACAACACCAACGCCAAGGCGCTGAGCATGAGCACCGCGAACCAGTCGACCAGACCGAAACCCCAGCCGTTTGCCCCGACAGCTGACCAGAGCGATAAGCCGAGCAACAGCCACCCGGCGAGTTGCAGAACCCGTGCACGTCGGGCCGAGGGTTTGTTGCCGAGCAGCTCATCGTGGTGCCGTGGCATCGACAGACACAACGCGCTGAACCCGGCATAGCACAGCAACAACGCCAGCAACATCAGCTCACCTCCTGCTCAAGCGTGATCGGCCGCGGCTTTTCGCGGGGAGTTTTTTTCACGCTGACGGCGCTGCCGGCACGCTGCATTTTCCAGGCGGCCCAACCGAGGAACAGGCCTGCGCCCAGGCACGTCAGATCGAAACCCGCCAGCGTCCAGTCGCCTTGCGCCAGCGTTACGCCGAGACTCCATGGCGTGGCCAGATTGATCAGTGGCACCGCGATAAACAGCACGCCAGCCAGCCCCAGCTGTTCGACCCAGGCCGTTCGCCCCTTGCGCAGCAGCGCATGCACCACGCTCAAGGCCCAGGCGATAAAAAACGCATTCACTTCTTGATCGGCGCGCCCGGCCAGATCCGCCGGCAACAGGCGATTGGCCAAAAAGAACACCGCCACCGCCACCACCAGCCCGGCCATGCTGGCGATGTTCAGCACCTCCACCACGCGCAATTCGAATGGGAGCAAACCGCTTTTGGCATGTTTGAGCTGGCGCTTGCCGAGCCAGATCACCAGCCCGGTGCCGATCATCGCGGTACTCGCCAGACCACAGATGAAGTACAGCCAACGCAGGATCGGGCCGGCGAAATGACCGATGTGCAAACCGTAGAAACCACTGGCGATCGTCATCGGCAGCGGCTTGTCGGGCGTGGCGCCGAGCATCTGCCCGGTGACGCCGTTGAAGGTCAGGTTGCTGCCGTACTCATAGGCGATCCGGTCGGAACTCGCGCGCGACAGTTGCACCGTGGCGTTGGCGTCGCCGGGGTTGATGACGCTGACCCGCGCCGTATGCCCCCCCGCCCACTGCTCGCTCGCCCGTACCAATAAGGGTGCCAGCGGTAGCAGCGAACTCGCTTGAGCGGCGCGTTGCGGAGTTGGCGTTTCGGGAAACATCTCTTGGTAAAACGCTTCGCGATCAGTGCCGTAGGACGCCAGAATGCTGGCCGGCATGACCATCGCCATGAAAATCACCAGGCTGCTGTAAGTGATCATCAGATGAAACGGCAGCACCAGCACGCCGACCGCATTATGCCCGTCGAGCCATGAACGCTGGCCTTTGCGCGGGCGAAAGGTGAAGAAGTCTTTGAAGATTTTCTTGTGGGTGATGATGCCGGTGATCAGCGCAATGAACATTACCATCGCGGCCGTCGTCGCCAGCCAGCGGCCCCACGGATACGGCATTTGCAGCTGGAAATGGAAGCGGTAGAAGAACTCGCCGCCCCGGCTGTCCCGGGCCTTTATTTCTGCACCGGTCTGCGCATCGAGCGTTTTTTGCGTGAAACCTCCGCGCTTGCCGGCTTCGACCGGTGTGTTTTGCCAACGCACAGTCAACGCAGGATCACGGGCATTCGGCAAATCAATCAACCAACGCGAAGCAGCCGGCGCGTGCTGCTGCAGATAGCCTTGCGCCAGGCTCAGGCTGTTCGCTGAATCGATGGCGTGCACGGGAATTTCCGGCTGCATCCAGTGGCTGATTTCAGCCTTGAAATAGGCCAGCGTTCCGGTCAGGAAAATCGCAAACAGCAGCCAGCCAAACACCAGTCCCGTCCAGGTATGCAGCCAGGCCATCGACTGACGAAAGCCCTCTTTCATGCGTAGCCCAAGCCCCGCGCGGCGCCGGATACCGTCGCCAGAATCACACTGGGCACCAGCAGACCGACCCACGCCGACCACGCCGTGCGACAGGCGAAGCACCAGAGCACCGCGACCAGATAAACCAGAAAGGAAATGGTCATGCCGGTCACCACCGCTTCGGCACGACTCAACGGTAGCCACAGCGTCAGGGCGACACTGGCCAGCGCCGCAACCAGATAGCCGCCGAACACCGCCGCCAGCACCCGCGAGGTGATGGCCAGACGATAGGACATGGGAAGTGAGGCGAGTTTGCCTTTCATGTTTCGACCCTGAAACGAAAAAACGTCCAGCCGATAAAGCCGAACCAACAGGCGAGCAATATTAATGATAAATATTCTCATACGCAAAAGCATCTGATTGCCGGGCAGCGCTACACACCCCTACAATGCGAACAGTTCTTGTTCTCTAACGCATCGATCATGCGCCGGAGTGATACCCTTGTCGTCCGCCCATCCCGTCGAATCGCTCTACCTTGACCACCACAGCTGGCTCACCGGCTGGTTGCGGCGCAGACTCGGCTGCCCGGACAGTGCGGCGGATCTGGCGCAGGACACCTTCATCCGCGTGCTCAGCGCTCGTGAACAACCGGTGATCATCGAGCCGCGCGCCTTCCTGACCACCCTCGCCAAACGCGTGCTGTTCAATCATTACCGTCGCCAGGATCTGGAACGCGCCTACCTCGAGACCCTGGCGCAGATGCCGGAAATGCTTGCGCCGTCGGAAGAAGACAAAGCGATCATCCTGCAAACCCTGATCGAACTGGATCAGTTGCTCGACGGCTTGCCGCGCCTGGTCAAACGCGCCTTTCTGCTGGCGCAGGTTGATGGCCTGACCTATCCGCAAATCGCCGCCGAACTGGGCATCTCCGTAGCCACAGTCAAACGTCATCTGCACAAAGCCGCCCTGCGCTGCTATTTCGCCCTATGAACCGCATCCCGGATTTCTCTGCGCAAGTGGCCGAGCAGGCCGTGCACTGGTTGATGGAAATGCAGCAAGGGTCGCTCTCCCCGCGCCAGCAACACGCCTGGCAGCAATGGCTGGACGCCCACAGCGAACACCGTCGGGCGTGGGAGCACATGCAGCGGGTCAACCAGCGCTTGCGCGGTGTTTCTTCGCCATTGGCCCATGCCGCGTTGAACGGGCCGAAGTCCTCCAGCCGCCGTCAGGCGCTCAAATTGCTGCTGCTTCTCGGTGCCGGTTCCGCCGTCACCTGGGGCATGCGCGAGCACAATCCGCTGCCGGCACTGCTCGCCGATTACCGCAGCCCGCTGGGTCAGCGCCGCAAGGTGACGCTAGGTGCGGGCAGCCAGTTGCAGCTCAACACCGCCAGTGCAGCGGACGTGGACAGCACGCAACGACTGATCCGTCTGCTGGAAGGCGAGATCCTCCTGAGCACCGCCCAAGCGTTCGAAGTGCGCACGGCACAAGGGCTGTTGAAAACCGCTGCTGCCCGGCTCAACGTCCGGCAATTTGCCGATCGCACGCAGGTAGCGCTATTCGAAGGCCAGGTTGAATTGACCCGCCCCGGGCACGAGCCGGTGTGGCTGCCCATCGCCCGTCAACTGAGTTTCAGCGCCACCTCGATCAGCGAAGCCAGACCACTGGACGCCAACAGCGGCGCCTGGGCCGACGGCATGCTGATCGCCGCGCACACGCGCCTGGGCGACTTCCTTGAAGAGCTCGCACGCTACCGGCGCGGCCAGTTGCATTGCGATGCAAAAGTGGCCGATCTGCTGATCTCCGGGACTTATCCACTGGACGACAGCGAGCGGATTCTGGATCTGCTGCAAGTCAGTCTGCCGGTGAACGTGCGGCGGTTTACCCGCTATTGGGTCAGCGTCGAAGCGCGGGCTTAGAGGCAAAATCCAAAGATCGCAGCCTGCGGCAGCTCCTACAGGGGAATGTGCAGGGCTTTGGCCAAGCGCTTGGCCCGCGCACCCGCCGCCAATTGCATCACCGACTGATCACGCTGCCACATCTGCGCCCACTCCGGATTGCCCTCGGCCAACGCCTGATCGATCTCGTTCTTCAGCGCATCAAACTGCGCAAACAGCCCGCCCAGCAACACATGTCCGGCCGGATTGTTCGGCGGCTGGCGACTCGCTTCCGCACAGCCGGCCAGCAGCGCCAGCAAACGCAACAGCAGCGGCTGCGACCAGCCACTGTCCTGACCGACGCCATACAGCCACGCGGTCATCGCGCTCAACACATAGACATCTTCCAGGGTGCGGAACGGCTTCACATAAGCGTCCCAGCCGTCCCCCGCGAGCAACTCGCACAACGCGCCGTCCAGGTGCAGCCGACCGTGGCTGATGTCCGGCATCAACGGCAGTGCCGGGAGTTTTTCCACGCGCACGCCGGGCTCGCCGGGATAGACCACCGCCAGACTCAGGCGCGGCGTTTCACCGGGCTCTTCACTGCGCGCGGCGACGAGCAGCCAGTCGGCGGCATCCCCAGCGGTCACGAAATCCTTGCGCCCGCTCAGGCGTAAATCACTGAGACGGGTCTGCATGTCCGCCGGGCGCAAGCTGCGCTGTTCGGTCGCACACAACGCGCCAAGACTCGGCGGCGCGCTCGGCCAAAGCATGCGCAACGCCGCCTGATACCCCACCAGAAACGCCAGCCCCGGCGTCGCCATGCGCCGCCCTCCGGCCACCGCCAGTTCGAACGGCGTCACGTTGCCCACTTGCTGCAACAAAGTGGCGAAACCTTCCGCCAGATCAGTCACGGCGGGCAGGCGTTCAGGGCTATCGAGCAGGCTGGGCCAGGGCATAAGAGGCTCCTTGAGGGCTGTCATACAAGCATCACCAAACGTTCATGGCGATGACACCGGGGCTGCATAGCCTGACTTTGCACAACATGGCTGCATAAAGAAAGTCGATCGGCTGCAACCCACGACGGGTTCAAGGCCCGTACGGAGATTCAAATGACTCAGATCGCCCGCATCAGCGACACCGGCAATGAACGCCGCCTGCAAGCCGAACGCCTGATCGGCGCCGAGGCCTTGCAGCAAGCCCAGGCCTTGCGCTTCAGCGTCTTCAGCGGCGAATTCAACGCCAAGCTGAAAGGCGCGGAACTGGGTCTGGACATGGATGACTATGATGTTCACTGCAGCCACATCGGCGTGCGTGATCTGAACACCGGGCGTCTGGTCGCCACCACTCGTTTACTCGATCACACCGCCGCCAGCAGCCTGGGCAAGTTCTACAGCGAAGAAGAATTCAGCCTGCATGGCCTGGCCCATCTGCAAGGACCGATCCTCGAAATCGGCCGTACCTGCGTCGATCCGGCCTACCGCAACGGCGGTACCATCGCTGTGCTCTGGGGTGAACTGGCCGAAGTGTTGAATCAGGGTGGCTACAGCTACCTGATGGGTTGCGCGAGCATTCCGATGCAGGACGGCGGCGTGCAGGCTCACGCAATCATGCAGCGTCTGCGCGAACGCTACCTGTGCACCGAACACCTGCGCGCCGAACCGAAGAATCCGTTGCCGTCGCTAGACATTCCGTCGAACGTGATCGCCGAAATGCCACCGCTGCTCAAGGCCTACATGCGCCTGGGCGCGAAGATCTGCGGCGAGCCGTGCTGGGACGAAGACTTCCAGGTCGCCGACGTGTTCATCCTGCTCAAGCGCGACGAACTCTGCCCGCGTTACGCCAGGCACTTCAAGGCGGCCGTGTGATGAGCCGGCTGCGCGTGTACGCGCGAATCGCGCGGGTGCTGCTGGTGGTGACGCTGGGCCTGACCATGGCCAGCGTGTTCGGCGTATTCGAACGTCTGGGCCTGGCGCACTCGATGCAACGTCGGCAGCGCTGGTCGCGTTTCTTCATGGCACGTTTGAGCCATGCCCTGCCCTTTCGCGTAACGGTGCACGGCGAGTTGCCGCAGCAGCCAATGCTGTGGGTCAGCAATCATGTGTCATGGACTGACATTCCACTGCTGGGCATGCTCACGCCGCTGTCGTTTCTGTCCAAGGCCGAAGTGCGCACCTGGCCGGTGGCTGGCTGGCTGGCGGCCAAGGCCGGCAGCCTGTTCATCCGTCGCGGCTCGGGTGACAGCCAATTGATCCGCAAACAGATGACCCGCCATTTGCAGACGCAGCATCCGCTGCTGATGTTCCCGGAAGGCACCACCACCGATGGCCGTTCGCTGCGCACCTTTCATGGTCGCCTGCTGTCGGCGGCCATCGATTCCGAGGTGATGCTGCAACCGGTGGCGATTCGTTATCTGCGCAATGGCGAAATCGACGCGCTGGCGCCGTTCATTGGTGACGATGATTTGCTGTCGCACCTGATGCGTCTGTTCAGCCATGATTGCGCCGATGTTGAAGTGCATCTGCTCAAGCCGATCGCCTGTCAGGGCCGCGAGCGTGCGGCACTGGCGTTCGAAGCGCAGCAGGCGGTGCAGAAGGCGTTGTTTGGCACGATTCCGGAAAAGCAAAAAAACCCGATGCGCCCGGCCATCGCCGCCTGAAATACAACCGCTAAAATCACCCTCGGCCCCCTGTGGGGAGCTGGGCTTTG
>NZ_JABULD010000552.1:0-10212 GCF_014060985.1 Pseudomonas sp. MD195_PC81_125 | reverse complement strand
GTTTGGAGTGTTTACAAATTATGCGTGTGACTCGGTCACTGTGGGAGCTGGCTTGCCAGCGATAGCAATCATGCAGTCGCCACAGAAACATCAGGCTCAACCACTGCCACCAACCCCTCCTTCATCCGCTGCGCATCCCGGACAAAACACCGCGCCGCCAGAAACAGAAACACCATGGTCAAGAACAGCGCCACCGGAATCAGGTACATCGCATCATGCAGGCCGACAGCCTTGAACGCCTCGGTCATCTGTTCGGCGCCTGCAGAGACCATGGCCGATTTCGCAAAGTGATCGGACAAGGCCCCCACCACCACCGGCCCCAATCCACCGCCGAGCAAGTACAGCCCGGCAAAGAACAACGCCATCGCCGTCGCACGCAGACGCGGCTCGACCACGTCCTGAATCGCCGTGTACACGCAGGTGTAGAAGTTATAGGCAAACAGCCAGCCGACGCTGAACACCGCGACGAACACGCCAATCTCGACCCGTCCGGCGTGCAACGCCCAGGCCGTGCACACGGTCGAGATGATCAGGCTGACGCCGGCAAACAGCAGCCGGCCGTTGGCGACTCGTTGATGAATCTTGTCAGCGATCCAGCCGCCGAGTGTCAGGCCGATCAACCCGGTGATCCCCACAATCACCCCGGTCGCCACCGCCGCGTCCTGCAACGGCATCAGGAAATACCGCTGCAGCATTGGCACCAGAAACGAGTTGCAGGCATAGGTGGCGAAGTTGAAGCACAAGCCTGCCATCACCAGCCACAGGAATGTCGGCACGGCGAGGACACGGCGGATCGGTCTGTCGACTTTATCCTGGGACACCTGCACGATTTCCGCCGCACCGCGCTTGGGTTCCTTGATGAAGAACATGAACACCGCGAGGATCAGCCCCGGCACCGCCGCGATAAAGAACGGCGCGCGCCAGCTGTCGAACGCCTTGACCATCGCACCGATGGTGAAGAACGCCAGCAACAATCCCAATGGCAACCCGAGCATGAAAATGCCCATGGCTCGCGCCCGGCGGTGCGCCGGGAACAGGTCGCCGATCAGCGAGTTGGCGGCCGGCGCGTAACTGGCTTCACCAATGCCGATCCCCATGCGCACCAGCAGAAAGCTCCAGAAGCTGCCAACCAGGCCGTTGACCGCCGTCAGTGCGCTCCAGGTCGCCAGGCCCCAGCCCATCAATTTGCTGCGCGAGCCAGTGTCGGCCATGCGGCCTAACGGCAGACCGGCAATCGCATAAACCAGGGTAAACGCGGTACCGACGATCCCCAGTTGAAAGTCACTCAGGTGCCACTCCATGCGGATCGGCTCGATGATGATCGCTGGAATGGTGCGGTCGAAGAAGTTGAACAGGTTGGCAAGGAACAACAGGAACAGAATGCGCCAGGCATTCGCCGCTTGGGTCGAGTTCTGCATGGGTCCGTCTCTTTATTGTTATGAGGGCTTCACTGCCGACGCATCCGAGCCCGGAACCTGCAATCTAGACAGGCGGTGCGTAGCTGTCTGTGATCATTCGTCAAGCTGATAATGAACCATGGCACTGTAAAGAAACGTAAGCCCTTGATAACGCAGCAATCCCCCGTAAACCGGGGGTTTTGCGGCAAAACCCGGCTACAAAAAAAATACTTTCGCGCCCCCTTCCCAAGTTCATGGCGAAGCCTAGAATAGCCGCCGGATCCGTCCGGATTCGCCGATCAACCCCTTTGATGCCCTCCTAATGTCCGAAGTCAGTCCGTGTCTGAATTGCGGTGCCTGCTGTTCCCATTTTCGCGTGTCTTTTTTTCTGGGGTGAATGCGCCTCCTCCGGTGGCACAGTGCCCGATGAGCTGGTGACGCAGATCAGCCCGAGCCGGGTGGCGATGAACGGCACCGATTGCAAATCACCGCGTTGTACGGCGCTGGTCGGCGAGGTGGGCAGTCAGGTCCAGTGCTCGATTTATGAGCAGCGCTCCAGCCCCTGCCGCGAATTCGAATCGTCCTGGGAGAACGGCGAACAGAATGTCGATTGCGACAAGGCCCGCGCCCGCTTCGGCTTGCCGCCGCTCGAGAAGGACTGGAATCAGATCCCCTACGACCAGAGCGCCTGACGCTTAGCGCCAATCGCTATGAGGCTCATGCCGAAATGGTTGGCGCCAATATGCCACTATCACTTGCACGATAAAAACCGCCTCTATACTCCTCTCATTCGCCTGCGTTTCTGACGCAGAAGGGACGACTTCAGAGACGGGGATGCTATGGAGTGGCTTGGTTTGCAGTTTGTTACCGAGCTGCCGGACGGCGGGCAGGTCATTCTCGATTGCACACATAATCCCTTGCTGGTGCTGGTGGCTTATCTGGTGGCCTGCGCCGCGAGTTTTGCCACCCTCGACATGGCCGAGCGGGTCGGCCATGCCGAAGACCCGGGCTCGCAACGGGTCTGGCGCTGGATCGGCGCCACTTGCCTGGCCGGCGGTATCTGGGCCATGCACTTCATTGCCATGCTGGCGTTCCAGACCCCGATCGAAATCCATTACGAACTGGCCACCACCCTGTTTTCCCTGGTGATCGCCCTGCTCGCTTCGTGGCTGGCGATGCACACCCTGAGCGTGCCCCATCCCTCACGGGTGCATTACCTGAAAACCGCCATCGTCATTGGCTTGGGCATCGCCGGCATGCATTACGTCGGCATGGCGGCGATGCACTCGGTGGCCACCGCCTATTACGAGCCGCTGTTGTTCTGCCTGTCGATCGTGATTGCGATCAGCGCCAGTTTCGCCGCGCTGTGGGTCGCCGGTTACTTGCGTGAAGGCGGTGGACGTTTTCATCAACTGTTCAAATACACCGCCGCGATCATTCTCGGCGCCGGTATCATCAGCATGCATTTCACCGGGATGGCCGCGTTGCATCTGGTGTTGCCCGAAGGCGCCACGCCCACCTTGAGTGCCGAAACCAATCACCTGCAACTGGGCCTGACCATCGCGCTGATCACACTGTTGATTCTCGGCAGCGCGATCAGCGCGGCACTGGCCGACAAGAAACTGCAAAGCAAGGAGCAGGATCTGCGCCGAGTCAATGCCCTGCTCAGCCAGCTCGATCAGGCTCGGATGTCGCTGCAACAAGTGGCCAATTACGACGCCCTGACCAACCTGATCAACCGTCGCGGTTTCAACCAGATCTTCGCCGAGAAACTCAGCCAGAAAACCAGCGAAGGCGGCATGCTCGCGGTGATGTTTCTCGACATCGACCACTTCAAGCGGATCAACGACAGCCTCGGCCATGACGCCGGCGACGCCCTGCTCAAAGTCATCGCCAACCACATCAAAGGCTCGGTGCGCAGCCATGACGACGTGGTCGCACGCTTTGGCGGTGACGAGTTCTGCATCCTGATCGGCCTGCACGACCGCGAGGAAGCGCGCAGCATGGCGCAACGGATCATGCAGAAAATGAAGGAGCCGATCGAACTGGCCGGACGTCGTATGGTGATGACCACCAGCATCGGCATCAGCCTGTTCCCCGACGACGGCACCACCTGCGAAGAACTGCTCAAGCACGCCGATCTGGCGTTGTATCAGTCCAAGGGTGCCGGGCGTAACGGCCTGCATTTTTTCAGTTCGAACATGAAGACCCGCGCCAGCCTCGAACTGCAACTGGAAGAAGAACTGCGCCAGGCTTTGCGTGAAGACCACGGGCTGACGCTGTATTACCAACCCATCTTCGAACTGAAAACCGGCCGGGTGACCAAACTCGAAGCGTTGATTCGCTGGCAGCATCCGCTGCATGGCCTGCTGGCCCCGGACCGTTTCATCGCGATTGCCGAAACCAACGGCCTGATCGCCGAACTGGACAACTGGGTGTTGCGCCGGGCCTGCACCGACCTCGGCGAACTGACGCGCCACGGCTGCAACGAACTGAAAATCGCCTGGAACTGCTCACCGCTCAACCTGGCCCGGGAAGAACTGGCCAACGAAATCGAAAGTGCACTGCGCAGCGCTGGCGTCGCGCCGGAACGGCTGGAGCTGGAAGTCACCGAAAACGCACTGATGGGCAACATCGCCAACACGCTGGTGCTGTTGCGGCAGATCCGGGCCCTCGGCGTATCGCTGTCGATCGACGACTTCGGCACCGGATACTCATCATTGGCCTACCTCAAACGCCTGCCGCTCAATACGCTGAAAATCGATCGTTCGTTCATCCTCGACATTCCTGCGGCGACTGCCGACATGGAGATCGTCCAGGCGATCATCGTCATGGCCCACACCCTGCACTTGCAGGTGGTGACCGAAGGCGTGGAAAGCCTGGAACAGTACGAGTTTCTCGAACGTTCGGGCTGCGACTTCATTCAGGGGTATCTGCTCAGCCGCCCGGTGCCGCTGGATGAACTCCGTCCGGTGCTCGAGGAAATCAATCAGCGCAAACACGCACATTCGGTCAATCCACTGAGTCTGGCGCGCGGTACATGTGTACCAGAGTCGCTGGATCCTTCTGCAAAAAACCCTGCGCCCCATGCAGGCGCATCAGTTGTGCGGCCAATCCGCTGATCGGCGTGGCCGAGCCTTGTTCGCGAGAGAATTTCACCGCCGTATCGAGATCCTTGAGCAGCGTGCGCACGTGCCATTTCACCGGTTCAAAACGGCTTTCGGCCATTTGCGGGGCGAGGATCTGCAGCGGTTTCGAATCGGCAAAGCCACCGGCCAGCGCTTCGGCAATCAAGCGCGCATCGACTCCAGCCTGTTCGGCCAGCGCCACCACTTCGGCAATCACCAACGCGTTGCAGGCGACGATCATCTGATTGCAAGCCTTGGTCACCTGCCCGGCGCCGATGCCGCCCATGTGCGTGACGCGCTGACCGAGGTTGAGCAACATCGGGCGCACCCGATCCAGATCCGTCACCGCACCACCGATCATGATCGCCAGGCTGCCCGCCTCGGCACCGACCACGCCGCCGGACACCGGTGAATCAAGCCAGGCCATGCCGGTCCTGCCTGCCAAGTCGGCGGCCATCTCGCGAGTAGCGGTCGGTTCGAGGCTGGAGAAGTCCACCAGCAACTGGCCGTTTTGCGCACCTTCAACAACGCCGCCAGTGCCAAACACCACCTCGCGCACCACCGCCGTATCGGCCAGACACAGCATCACCACGTCCGCGTGTTCGCACAGCTCGGCTGGAGTCGCCACCTGCCGGGCGCCGGCTTCAACCAGGGGCGCGCACTTGGCCGGGTTGCGGTTCCACACGGTCAACGGGTAGCCCGCCGCCAGCAAACGGTGACACATCGGCAAGCCCATCAGGCCGATTCCGGCAAAGCCCAACGAAGGTAGCGTTGACATCATTTTGCCTCTTTTCGATTAAAGATCACCGAATAATGGCCGATTCATGAACGATCAGGAAAGGATTCCCCCGCGCGACGATCAGGCCAAGCCCCTGACGCCCGGGCCAAATACGCGCAGTCAAAGACGCGAGATCCTCTTTCCGTGAGGCTCGATGACAACGGTCGCCGAGCCAACCCTGTCCAGGTATATGGCGCACAATGACTTCTAAAAACAATCCGGCCACTGCGGTATCCGATCTGCCCCTGAGCCCTGCGGCGAACAGCCCGGCTCCGATGAAGCCATTGCCTCCTTCGCGCCCGCTGGGCACTCAGCAATATCTGTATTACACCGAAACCAACACCGACCGCATCCTCGACAACCTCGACGGTCTGCGTGACCTGGTGTTCCCGCGCCCGCCGCACCTGGAAGGCGACAACGAACAGCACAACGACCAGGAATTCCCGTCGGTGTGCCTGATCGGCCTCGGTCGCTGCGGCTCGAACATCGCCCTCGACGTCGCGGAGCTGGTGTATAACGCGCGCAAGTTCTACCTCAACGAATTCAACAACGAAGACCGCGCCGCTGACCGGCGTCTGGCCGACAAGGGCTACAGCCCGGCGCAGTGGATCAAGCAGAATCTGCGGATCGGCCCGAACAAGTCGAGCAAACCGGTGTTCCTGGTCGAACCGCTGGTAATGCTCGGCGACCTCGACAAGGACATTGCCGGGCGCATCCGATTCTCGCGCAAGGGCGAGAAAAGCGGCTTTCTGCGCGACTACAGCAAAATGAAGATCATGGATTTGTCCGAAGTCCATGCCGGTGGCGCCGGTAACGCGCCGATCCTCGGTCAATACCTGGCCAAGATCATCCTCAACAAGGACACCCAGCGTTTCTCCAGCCCTGACTGGAAAATGATCCACTCGTACCTGATCGACAGCTGCGGCATCAAGGCCAACCAGTCGCGCCTGTACTTCTCGATCTTCAGTGCGGGCGGCGGAACCGGTTCGGGCATGGCTTCGGAATTCGGCCTGGCCCAGCAGCACTCGTACATGAACAAGACGTTCGACACCAAGCCGATGGACGAGCATGACGGCAAGAGCGGGCATTCGTTCGTGTTCGAGCCGATCTTCACCAGCGGCATCTGTGTGCTGCCGAACATTTCCGATCACCGCAGCGAAATGTCCGAGGCGCTGCACATCAACGCCGGACGCCTGTTGTGCAAATACCTGTCGGAAGAATGGGATTTCTCCTACAACTTCGCCAATGAAGACAGCAGCGAAGCCAGCGTCATGGGCCGTATTCGCCCGTGGAACGCGATGATGCTGATCTCCAACGACATCATGCGTTACGCCGAAGAGAGCGATGACGGCAACATCCAGAACATTGATGTCAATGCGATGGAGAAGCACGCCAACCAGTACATCTCCCAGCAGATCTTCAACATTCTGACGGCGCAGGCGGTGACCACCGACTATGACCAGAACTACTTCCGTCGCGCCGGCATCGACATCGGCGAAACCATTCGCCTCGACGCCAACGACTTGTTCATGAGCCTGGCCGGCCCGGTGGCGATTGCCTACGCTGAATCGGTGGTGCCGGAAACCCCGCCGCCGAGCAGCGACAAGTTCAAGGTATTCGACAAAGAGCCGCAGCGCCTGAACATCGACGATCTGTTCTTCCGCTCGATCGACCTGCCGCACTTCAACAAGGTGACCCAGGCCATCGAAGGCATCAGCCTGCTGCCAATCGAATCCAAGCGCTATCGCGCGTCGCTGGAGCAGTACAAGAATTCCGGCTACGACGCCGCCGCGCTGCACGACCTGCACTTCTTCAAGAACTGCTCGTCGGTGGTGTCGATCGTTTCGTTGCCGAAAGACTACAAGCTGTCCTACATGGATCTGAACCGGTTGAAGACCCACCTCAACAGCCTGTTCCCCAACACCACGCTCAAGCGTTATGCGCTGGTGATCGGTGCGTCGGCCAACCTGTCGCTGACCACCCTGATCGCCAAGAGCCCGTGTCTGTCGGACGACTTCCTGACCCTGATCGTGGCGTTCATCAAGCGTTGCTTCGCCAAGACCCCGTACCGTTTCGACGAGACCCTGGACAACTCGATCCTCGACTTCATCATTAATGAAGACTTTGACGAAGACCGCATCGACGATCTGCTCAACGAATTCGAGAACCCGGCGAAGATCCTCGACACCAACTGGTACGCGATCAAACCGATGTACGAGAAGAAGTACCGCGAACTGATCAACGACAAGGACAAGTTTGTTTCGATCAACGACATTCGCCTGTCGCGCGATTGCGTGAAGAAATCGATCAAGTACCTGCGCGAGATCTACCGTCACCGGATCGGCAAGACCAAGGTTATTTCGCTGAATAACCATACCGGGAAGACTTACTCGGTCTGATCCAAGATCGAGTCGCTCCCTTCGCGAGCAGGCTCGCTCCCACAATGGAATGCATTCCAAATGTGGGAGCGAGCCTGCTCGCGAAGAGGTCACTCCACACACTGCAAAACCTTCATCGCCAACATCCAGAAACAATTAAGCAGCCCTCAGGCTGCTCAATAAACTGTTCCCGTTACGTTTACGTCACCGTTATGCCACCCGCGCTTGTGGCGTTTCTCTACGGCAACGTGCCATCACGCTACTCGGCTACACACTTTTCGCCGCTGGTCAGGCGCACCACAAAGGTGCGGCAGTCTCAGGCAGCCGCCCTTTCCTGGACCAGAATCCACGGCCTTACCACCACCGCCCACATCTGCGGATCACGCTCGAAAATATCCAGCGCCCGCGTTTCAGACAGCTTGGCGACCTTGTCTTCGGCCAGCCAGGCGGCGACTTTCTCGCCATCGTCCGAGGCCACGGCCTCGGCGGCGGCGATCAAATCCAGGGCCGGGTCGACCCACAATAGGGCACCCTTGGCGAAGAACGGCTCCAGCTCTTTCCAGGTAATAGATGCGGTTTCACCAAGCAGCTTGGCATAGAGGGTGCTAGGTTCTTGATTCATGGGACTGTCCGGAAAAGAAATCGACGCGAATGATAACGTCGGTGGTTCGGCAGAAAAACCCGGTTGCAAATGGCTTCACCGAACGAAAAGAGCAGGAACGCCAAGGAATGCTGCTGTTTGGGGCATAAGCCCCCCGAAAGCCCCGCCGCAATTCTGTCTTTTTCATTCAAAAATGCGACACCCACAAGTTTTGCCCCCTGGCGCCAGCTTCCCAGGCCAACAACCGGCGCTCTACACTGTACCGGTACAGTTGCCGGGGGCATTTCCGGAGGGTATCGCCAAGATATCTGACCCGGTTCTGCTGCTACGGCGCCAGAACTCAAAAAAATTACAACAGTAAGAGTGGAGCACTATGACTAAGGCTACTAAGCAGATTTCCAAACTGTTTGCCGCTATGGTTCTGGCCGGGGTTGCCAGCCATTCGTTCGCCGCTGACACCATCAAGATCGGTATCGCCGGCCCTAAAACCGGTCCTGTAGCCCAATACGGCGACATGCAGTTCAGTGGCGCGAAAATGGCCATCGAGCAGATCAACGCCAAGGGCGGCGTCGACGGCAAGAAACTCGAAGCCGTTGAATACGATGACGCGTGCGATCCGAAACAAGCCGTAGCGGTTGCGAACAAGGTCGTCAACGACGGCGTCAAGTTCGTGGTTGGTCACCTGTGCTCCAGCTCCACTCAGCCTGCTTCGGACATCTACGAAGACGAAGGCGTGGTGATGATTACCCCGGCTGCCACCAGCCCGGACATCACCGCCCGTGGTTACAAAATGGTCTTCCGCACCATCGGTCTGGACAGCGCCCAGGGCCCTGCCGCCGGTAACTACATTGCCGATCACGTGAAGCCGAAAATCGTTGCCGTCCTGCACGACAAGCAGCAATACGGTGAAGGCATCGCCACCGCCGTCAAGGCGACTCTTGAGAAGAAAGGCGTGAAAGTCGCCGTGTTCGAAGGCGTCAACGCCGGCGACAAAGACTTCTCCTCGATGATCGCCAAGCTCAAACAAGCCAACGTCGACTTCGTTTACTACGGCGGCTACCACCCGGAGCTGGGCCTGATCCTGCGTCAATCCCAGGAAAAAGGCCTGAAAGCCAAGTTCATGGGCCCGGAAGGCGTGGGTAACGACTCCATTTCGCAGATCGCCAAAGAGTCCTCCGAAGGCCTGCTGGTGACCCTGCCGAAATCCTTCGACCAGGATCCGGCCAACGTTGCCCTGGCAGATGCGTTCAAGGCGAAGAAAGAAGACCCGAGCGGCCCGTTCGTGTTCCCTTCCTACTCGGCGGTTGAAGTGATTGCCGAAGGCATCAAGGCAGCCAAGTCCGAAGACGCAGCCAAAGTGGCCGAAGCCATTCACGCCGGCACCTTCAAGACCCCTACCGGCGACCTGAGCTTCGACGCCAAGGGCGACCTGAAGGACTTCAAATTTGTGGTTTACGAGTGGCACTTCGGCAAACCGAAAACTGAAGTTTCGCCTCAGTAAGGCGCGCCCTGACTGACTGCCAATAAAGCCCACGGCGTGCCGTGGGCTTTGTTTTACGAATGTATGGGCCGCGCTGGCGTGATCCGCCAGTCTCCCCACCTGAAAATCTCAAAACCGTCATCAGCGGTTCGCTGGCAAAACCCGGATTCGAAGTGGATAAAGATCCACGGGGCCGGGCGGGAAAATGACTCCACCAGTGAAATGCGTATCAGGTTTTTAGGAGCGTTGTAATGCCTGACATCTATCACTTCTTCCAACAGCTGGTTAATGGCCTGACCATTGGCAGCACGTATGCCCTGATCGCCATCGGCTATACGATGGTTTACGGCATCATTGGAATGATCAACTTCGCCCATGGCGAGGTGTACATGATCGGTTCCTACGTGGCGTTCATCGCCATCGCCGGGCTGGCCATGATGGGAATCGACA
>NZ_JABULD010000401.1:0-21662 GCF_014060985.1 Pseudomonas sp. MD195_PC81_125 | reverse complement strand
TCTTTTTGATCAGGCTTTTTTAAGATCAAAAATTCAAAAGATCGCACCTTCGGCAGCTCCTACATAGGAATGTTCGTGCGTACAGCAAATCTATGTGTGGTTGTCATTCATGGGGTGAATGGCAGACAACCCGGTTTCCCCAGCTACGCTTGTGCTCAGCTCCCACATCTATAAGAGGCTGCGCACGATGAGTCTGTCCCAGTTCAAAATTGCTCACAAACTGATCACCGGTGCCGGGGCCATTGAGCAACTGGCAGCGGAACTCACCCGCCTCGATATCGACAACCCGCTGATTGTCACCGACGCCGCGCTGGTCAAATCCGGCACTGTGGAGCTGGCGCTGTGCCAATTGGGCGGGCGCGAGTACGAGATTTTTGATCGGGTGCTGCCGGACCCGGAAATCGCTATTGTCGAAGATTGCATGCGCGTGTACCGCGAGGGCGGGCATGACGGTTTGATCGGCCTCGGTGGCGGCAGTGCCATCGATATTGCCAAGAGTGTCGCCGCGTATGCCGGGTACCACGGCGCGCTGGAAGACCTGTTCGGCGTCGATCAGGTGCCGCGCAAAGGCCCGCCGCTGATCGCCATCCCGACCACCGCTGGCACCGGTTCGGAAGTGACCAACGTCGCCATTCTCTCGGACAAGGTCGCGCAACTGAAGAAAGGCATCGTCAGCGACTACCTGTTACCGGATGTGGCGCTGGTCAGTCCGCAGATGACCCTGACCTGCCCGCGCAGCGTCACCGCCGCCAGTGGCGTCGATGCGCTGGTGCACGCCATCGAATCCTATCTGTCGGTCAATGCCTCGCCCATTACCGACTCACTGGCCATCGGCGCAATCAAGTTGATCGCCAAAGCCCTGCCCAAGGCCTACGCCAATGGCGCCAATCTCCAGGCCCGTGAAGACATGGCCACCGCCAGCCTGATGGCCGGCATGGCGTTCGGCAATGCCGGGGTCGGCGCGGTGCATGCGTTGGCGTATCCGCTGGGCGGGCGTTTCAACATCGCCCATGGCGTCAGTAACGCGTTGTTGCTGCCGTATGTCATGACCTGGAACAAGATGGCCTGCGTCGAGCGCATGCAGGATATCGCCGAAGCCATGGGGGTGAAGACCGCTCATTTGAGCGCGACCGAGGCGGCGGACAAAGCCGTGCAGGCGATGACCGAGTTGTGCGCGGCGGTGGAAATTCCTGCCGGGTTGCGCAGTTTCGGTGTGCCCGAGGAGGCAATTCCGGCCATGGCCGTGGAGGCCGCGGGAATCGAGCGTCTGATGCGCAACAACCCGCGCAAGCTCAGCGCTGCGGATATCGAGAAGATCTACCGAGCGGCGTACTGATCATCGCGGTCACGGTGCGCGCACGGAAACTTGAGGTATACAATGCGCGCCATCGTGATTTAGCTCAGAAAAGGTGCGTCATGCAGCCCTTCGTAATTGCTCCGTCGATTCTCTCTGCCGACTTCGCCCGCCTCGGCGAGGAAGTAGACAACGTTCTGGCCGCCGGTGCCGACTTCGTTCACTTCGATGTCATGGACAACCACTACGTGCCGAACCTGACCATCGGCCCGATGGTCTGCGCCGCATTGCGCAAGTACGGCATCACCGCGCCGATCGACGCGCACCTGATGGTCAGCCCGGTGGATCGCATTGTCGGCGACTTCATCGAGGCCGGCGCCACCTACATCACCTTCCACCCGGAAGCCACGCTGCACGTCGATCGTTCGCTGCAACTGATCCGTGAAGGCGGCTGCAAATCCGGCCTGGTGTTCAACCCGGCGACCCCGCTGGACGTGCTCAAGTACGTGATCGACAAGGTCGACATGGTCTTGCTGATGAGCGTCAACCCGGGCTTTGGCGGGCAGAAGTTCATCCCCGGTACCCTCGACAAACTGCGCGAAGCGCGGGCGATCATCGATGCTTCGGGGCGTGATATCCGTCTGGAAATCGATGGCGGCGTCAACGTCAACAACATTCGTGAAATCGCGGCCGCTGGCGCTGATACCTTTGTGGCCGGCTCGGCGATCTTCAATGCGCCGAACTATCAGGAAGTCATCGACAAGATGCGTTCCGAACTGGCGCTGGCCCGCCCATGAGCGGTTTTGAGCAGCTGTTCCCGGGGCAACTGCCACGGTTGGTGATGTTCGATCTGGATGGCACGCTGATCGACTCGGTTCCCGACCTGGCGGCGGCGGTGGACACCATGCTGCTCTCCCTCGGCCGCAAGCCTGCCGGCATCGAGGCGGTACGCGAGTGGGTCGGTAACGGCGCACCGGTGCTGGTGCGCCGGGCGCTGGCCGGCGGCATCGATCATTCGGCGGTGGATGACGTCGAGGCCGAGCACGCGCTGGAAGTCTTCATGGAGGCCTATGGCGCGAGCCACGAGCTGACCGTGGTCTATCCGGGTGTGCGCGACACCCTCAAGTGGCTGCACAAGCAGGGTGTGGCCATGGCGCTGATCACCAACAAGCCGGAGCGCTTTGTCGCGCCGCTGCTGGATCAGATGAAGATCGGCCGCTACTTCAAGTGGATCATCGGCGGCGATACCCTGCCGCAGAAGAAGCCTGATCCGGCCGCGCTGTTCTTCGTGATGAAGATGGCCAACATCCCGGCCTCGCAATCGCTGTTCGTCGGCGATTCGCGCAGCGACGTGCTGGCGGCGAAGGCGGCGGGGGTCAAGTGCGTGGCGCTGAGCTACGGCTACAACCATGGCCGGCCGATTGCCGAAGAATCCCCGGCACTGGTGATCGACGATCTGCGCAAGCTAATTCCCGGTTGCCTCGGTACAGCCGCTGAGATAACGTTGCCCGACGCATCTCCATCCCATTCTGGAAACGCCATCGTGGTGGTCACCCGCAAACTCTGGATGAAAGTCATCAAGGCTCTGGCCCGCTGGCGTTGGCGCGCCTGACTGACTCCTGGCCGGCTTGCCGGCGCGTTTGCACACCTGACTGATTTGCTCCTCACACCACGAGGCACCCCATGATCCGCGAAGAATTCCTGCGCCTGGCCGCTGATGGCTACAACCGCATTCCGTTGGCCTGCGAAACCCTGGCCGACTTCGACACCCCGCTGTCGATCTACCTGAAACTGGCCGACCAGCCCAACTCCTACCTGCTCGAATCGGTGCAGGGCGGCGAGAAATGGGGCCGTTACTCGATCATCGGCCTGCCGTGCCGCACCGTACTGCGGGTGCACGACCATCACGTAAGCATCACCGTCGATGGCGTCGAGACCGAAAGCCATGACGTCGAAGACCCGCTGGCCTTCGTCGAAACCTTCAAGGCCCGCTACAACGTGCCGACCATTGCCGGTC
This sequence comes from Pseudomonas sp. MD195_PC81_125, assembly GCF_014060985.1. Classification (NCBI taxonomy): domain Bacteria; kingdom Pseudomonadati; phylum Pseudomonadota; class Gammaproteobacteria; order Pseudomonadales; family Pseudomonadaceae; genus Pseudomonas; species Pseudomonas sp. MD195_PC81_125. Next base: position 18,351 of record NZ_JABULD010000401.1, on the reverse strand, counting down.
TGCCGCGTTTCAACGGTGGCCTGGTCGGTTATTTCGGTTATGACTGCGTGCGCTATGTCGAGAAGCGTCTGGGCAAATGCCCGAACCCGGATCCGCTGGGCGTGCCGGACATTCTGCTGATGGTGTCCGATGCGGTAGTGGTGTTCGACAACCTCGCCGGCAAGATGCACGCGATTGTCCTCGCCGACCCGGCGCACGCCGATGCTTACGAGCAGGGTCAGGCGCAATTGCAGGCACTGCTGGAGAAACTGCGCCAGCCGATCACCCCGCGCCGTGGCCTGGATTTCAGCAAGCAACAAGCGGCTGATCCGCTGTTCCGCTCCAGTTTCACCCAGAGCGATTACGAAAAAAGCCGTCGACACCATCAAGGAGTACATCCTCGCAGGCGACTGCATGCAAGTGGTGCCGTCGCAGCGCATGTCGATCGACTTCAAGGCCGCGCCGATCGATCTGTACCGCGCCCTGCGTTGCTTCAACCCGACGCCGTACATGTACTTCTTCAACTTCGGCGACTTCCACGTCGTCGGCAGTTCGCCGGAAGTGCTGGTGCGGGTCGAAGACAACCTGATCACCGTGCGCCCGATTGCCGGCACTCGTCCACGCGGAGCTACCGAAGAGGCGGATCTGGCACTGGAAGAGGATCTGCTGTCGGACGACAAAGAGATCGCCGAACACTTGATGCTGATCGACCTCGGACGTAACGACACCGGTCGTGTCTCGGAAATCGGATCGGTGAAGCTCACCGAGAAAATGGTCATCGAGCGTTATTCCAACGTGATGCACATCGTCTCCAACGTCACCGGCCAGTTGAAGGCCGGGCTGACCGCGATGGACGCGCTGCGGGCGATTCTGCCGGCGGGCACCTTGTCTGGCGCACCGAAGATCCGTGCGATGGAAATCATCGACGAACTGGAGCCGGTCAAGCGTGGCGTGTATGGCGGTGCGGTCGGTTACTTCGCCTGGAACGGCAACATGGACACCGCGATTGCGATTCGTACCGCGGTGATCAAGAACGGCGAACTGCACGTGCAGGCCGGTGGCGGCATCGTGGCCGACTCGGTGCCGGCGCTGGAATGGGAAGAAACCCTGAACAAGCGCCGCGCGATGTTCCGCGCCGTGGCCCTGGCTGAGCAGACTCCGGACGCCTGACCCACATTGTCTCCTGTGGGAGCCGAGCCTGCTAGCGAAGTGGGCGTGCCAGTCGCTATAGATGTTGGCTGATGCCCCCCCTTCGCGAGCAGGCTCGCTCCCACATGGGCTTTATGGTCAGGCATAAAAAACGCGACACCCGTAAGGGCGCCGCGGTTTTTTGTACCTGCCAAGCCCCTGTAGGAGCTGGCGCAGCCTGCGATCTTTTGCTTTTCCGCCTCAGAAGTCGAGACTGACCCCGACGTTCACCCCTTGCTGGGTAAAGTCATCATCCTTGCGCACGTTGTAGCTGGCGCGCAACGCTAAATCCTGCGTGAGCTTGTGGCTCACGCCCAGGTTCAGGCGATTGAGGTTGGTCTGCGGCTCGTAGCCTTCGAGCGTGAAGCGGTTGTTCGGCAAGCTGTTGAGGTTGATGGTCAGATCCTGGCGATCGTCGTTGTACTCACGTTCGTGAGCGAACTCGCCGAACACTTCGGTCTGCGCCGTAATCTGGTACTTGCCCTGAATACCCAGGCCCAGACGCCGCGAGTTGCGCGACTGGTCATCGAAGGTCAGCGCGGTGGAATCCGCGCCCTTTTCCGAGTAACCATCCACTTCGGTCTTGCCAAAATCGGCGCTGACGAACGGCGACAGGTGCCACGGGCTGCTGGCCTGCTGTGCGATGTCGTAGCCGATACGGCCGCTGATCGCCAGCACATAGCCATCGGTATCGCCTTTCTCCCCGCGCTCGTTGACCCCGAGTTGGAATTTACGCTTGAGGCTGTCGTAGTCGAGTTTGCCGGCGGTCATTGCCAGATCGCCCCACCAGCGGTTTTGTTGATACTGGGCGAACGCGGTGCCCATGTAGGAGTTGAGTTTGTATTCCGAATCGGCGTCGCCGGCCTCGAGTTTCTGGTTATAGAAACCAGCGGCCAATCCGACACGCCAGGCGTCGTTGACGCGATAGCTGCCGCCGATGTTCAGGTTGTAGCCGTTGCCGTCGGCACTGGCGGCGCTGTGCTGGCCGTCGAAGTCCTGATGCTGTCCGCCACCGGCGACGATAGCGCGCCATTGGCCCACGGCCTGCCAGTTTTCCCAGTCGGCCAGCCATTGATTGCGCAGTTCATCCTGATGCGCGCGCAACGAACCTTGGGCCATTTCCGGCAGCAGGGTCAGTTCCCACGGGGCGGCGAGCAGCGAGTAGGCGTAGTCGGCAATCAGGCGCTGGCCAGCTTCGGTGGGGTGCACCGAGTCGTTGTAGATCAGCTTGGTCGGATCCGGCGTGGCGCTGTTGATGCCGTATCGGGCGTTCTCGGTGCAACTGTTGCCGCTGAAGCAGGTGGCCGTCAGGTTCTGGTCGGTCGCGAGGCCGAACTGCGCCGGGTTGGCGAACGCTTCTTTGAGCAGCACCGGAATGTTCAGTGGAATGATTTCGGCGTTGATGCCCTGCAACTGGCTGACCAGTTCGGTGTTGAATTGGGCGCTGAGCTGCGAGGTGAAGCTCTGCAGCGGTGAGCCGTTGATCGCCGGGGTCAGGCCGATGTCTGGCAGCAGCCAGACCATGATGTATTTGGCGCCGGCACCTTGCAGCGTGCGCACGCTGTCGGCCAGTCGGTCGGCCGCCGAGCTGGCCTGATCGAGGCTGAGCACGCGGCCCTGAAGGAAGTCGTTGCCGCCCCCCGGACAGGTAATACAGCGCGTTCGGATCAGCGCGGAAGCCATTCGACGGCAGGTAACCGCTGCGCGTGCGTTCACCGGTGGCGGACTGGGTGGTGATCGAGTCGAGGATCTGGTCGGTACGGTAACCACCCACCGCCCAGTTGTTGCCATCGGCCAGACCTTCACCGGCACGCACGGCCGAGGACGAGGAGGCGGTCTGATCCGGGCTGAAACCGAGTTTGCCGCCGATGATCTGGGTGGCGTTGAGGTCGCGGTTTTCCCCGGTGCCATCCTTGTACAACGGGCCGGTGCGGTTGGTGTAGCGCTGCGTGGCGCCGGCCGGGCCGCCGGTGTCCCTGAAGGTACCAGCGTCGTTGAGGCTGTCACCGAACACGATGAAGTTCGAATAGGGCGCGGGTGCCGCGTAGGCCTGGGCGCAAGCCATGGCGAGCAGGCAACCGGCGAGCGGTACAAACAACGTCTGTTTGATCATGAGCAAGTCCGTTTATTTATTGTTGTAGGTGAACGAAACGACAGTACCAAAAACTCCCGGCGTTTTGCCATCGGTCGCGAAGCCTCCCATAGTTTTGTCCCCCGTCAGCCCCGCCATATTGCACGCTCTGCCCAGCTAAGTTACTGTGCCGGAACGTATGAACGAGACCTTCCCCGTGTTGATCGTCAGCAAACTTCTGGATCAAGTCATCAAGGCACACGCCCGTTGGCGTTGGCGCGCCTGAATCTTTTCTGCCGGCCCGGCCGGATCTGTATCGCTTTGCCTTCCTCGCCCGTTTGAAATGCCGCTGTGCCGACGCTCTCTGTGCGTCCGACATCGTGCAGCGCCCTGCGGGCAAGTCATCTGAAGGCTGTCTTCAAGTCAGAATTCAAGAGGTTCGAAACGCCATGTTGCTGATGATCGACAACTACGACTCCTTTACTTACAACGTTGTGCAATACCTCGGCGAGCTGGGTGCCGAGGTCAAAGTGGTGCGCAACGACGAACTGACTGTCGCCGAAATCGAAGCGCTCAACCCCGAGCGCATCGTGGTCTCGCCAGGTCCGTGCACGCCGACTGAAGCCGGCATCTCCATTGAGGCCATCAAATACTTCGCCGGCAAACTGCCAATCCTCGGCGTCTGCCTCGGCCATCAATCGATTGGCCAAGCGTTCGGCGGCGACGTGGTGCGCGCCCGTCAGGTGATGCACGGTAAGACTAGTCCGGTATTCCACGAGGACAAGGGCGTTTTCGCCGGTCTGAATCATCCGCTGACGGTTACCCGTTACCACTCGCTGATCGTCAAGCACGGTACTTTGCCCGATTGCCTGGAGCTGACCGCGTGGACGCAGCACGATGACGGCAGCGTCGATGAAATCATGGGCCTGCGGCACAAGACCCTGAACATTGAGGGCGTACAGTTCCACCCCGAGTCGATCCTCACCGAGCAGGGTCATGAACTGTTTGCCAACTTCCTCAAACAAACCGGCGGCACGCGCTAAGGACTCCCATGAATATCAAGACAGCCCTGAGCCGTATCGTCGAACACCTCGACCTCAGTACCGAAGAAATGCGCGACGTGATGCGCGAAATCATGACCGGGCAATGCACCGACGCACAGATCGGCGCATTCATGATGGCCATGCGCATGAAGAGCGAGAGCATCGATGAAATCGTCGGCGCCGTGTCGGTGATGCGTGAGCTGGCCGATCAGGTCGAACTCAAGACCCTCGACGGCGTGGTCGATGTAGTCGGCACCGGCGGTGACGGTGCGAACATCTTCAACGTATCGACGGCTTCGGCGTTCGTTGTCGCGGCAGCCGGTTGTACCGTGGCCAAGCACGGTAACCGTGCGGTGTCGGGCAAGAGCGGCAGCGCCGACTTGCTGGAGGCCGCCGGTATCTACCTGAACCTGACCCCGGTGCAGGTTGCCCGTTGCATCGACAACGTCGGCATCGGTTTCATGTTTGCCCAGACTCACCACAAAGCGATGAAGTACGCCGCCGGCCCACGCCGCGATCTTGGCTTGCGTACGCTGTTCAACATGCTCGGCCCGCTTACGAATCCGGCCGGTGTCAAACATCAGGTGGTGGGCGTGTTCACTCCAGCGCTGTGCCGGCCATTGGCCGAAGTCTTGCAGCGCCTGGGCAGCAAACATGTGCTGGTAGTGCATTCGAAGGATGGCCTGGACGAGTTCAGCCTTGCCGCGCCGACCTTCGTCGCTGAGCTGAAAAACAACGAGATCACAGAGTATTGGGTCGAGCCGGAAGATCTGGGCATGAAGAGCCAGAGCCTGCACGGTCTCTCGGTCGAAGGTCCGGAGGCATCGCTGGCATTGATCCGTGATGCGTTGGGCAAGCGCAAAACCGAAAGTGGCCAGAAAGCTGCTGAAATGATCGTGCTCAATGCCGGTGCGGCGCTGTATGCCGCCGACCTGGCGACCAGTCTCAAAGAAGGCGTGGCGCTCGCGCACGACGCCCTGCACACCGGTCTCGCTCGGGAAAAACTCGAGGAGTTGGGTGCCTTTACCGCGGTATTCAAAGTGGAGAATGAGGGATGAGTGTACCGACGGTTCTGGAAAACATTCTGGCGCGCAAAATCCAGGAAGTCGCCGAGCGCAGCGCTCGCGTCAGCCTGAGCGAGCTGGAAAGTCTGGCCAAGGCGGCCGATGCACCCCGTGGTTTTGCCCAGGCATTGCTGGCGCAGGCCAAGAAGAAGCAACCGGCGGTGATCGCCGAAATCAAGAAGGCTTCGCCGAGCAAAGGCGTGATACGCGAGAACTTCGTGCCTGCCGATATCGCCAAGAGCTACGAGAAGGGCGGGGCGACCTGTCTTTCGGTGCTGACCGATATCGACTACTTCCAGGGCGCTGATATCTACCTGCAACAGGCCCGCGCCGCGTGCAAATTGCCGGTGATCCGCAAGGACTTCATGATCGATCCGTACCAGATCGTCGAAGCTCGCGCGCTGGGCGCCGACTGCGTACTGTTGATCGTCTCCGCACTGGACGACGTAAAAATGGCCGAGCTGGCCTCGGTGGCCAAAGGTGTCGGTCTCGATGTGCTGGTGGAAGTGCACGACGGCGATGAGCTGGAGCGCGCACTGAAATCCCTCGACACACCACTGGTCGGGGTCAATAACCGCAACCTGCACACGTTCGACGTCAGCCTGGAAACCACCCTCGACCTGCTGCCGCGCATTCCGCGCGACCGATTGGTGATCACCGAGAGTGGCATCCTCAACCGTGCCGATGTCGAGCTGATGGAAATCAGCGATGTGTATGCCTTTCTGGTGGGCGAAGCGTTCATGCGCGCGGAAAGCCCGGGCACTGAACTGCAGCGCCTGTTCTTCCCGGAACGCGGCGTACCGGTCAGTGGTTCGACCCTCGACTGACCGAGTCGACCTCATTCGCGAGCAGGCTCGCTCCCACATTGGAATGCATTTCAAATGTGGGAGCGAGCCTGCTCGCGAAGACGGCATCAATGACGCCGCCGCACTAAAAGTTTAATTCCAGGGCTTGGGCTCACCAAACAGCTGCCCCTGCACCCCATACAAACCCATCTCGCGAATCACCGACAATTCCCCTTCGGTCTCCACCCGTTCGGCAATCAGCGGCAGATCAATGCTGTGCGCCGCCCGCTGGATGGCTTCGATGAACAGACGCTTGTCACTTTCCTGATCGATCGCACGAATATAGCTGCCATCGATCTTCAGATACGCCAGCCCCAGCCGCGCCAGGTTGCCGATCATGCTGAAGCGTCCACCAAAGCGCTGCAGGCTCAGGGAGAAACCGAGTTCACGCAGACGCCGGGTCAACTGCTCCAGCACCGCTTGCTCCGGCAGTTGCTCCTCACCGATCTCCAGCGTCAGACGCTCGCCGAGGTCGGAGTGCGCGCGCAGAATCTCGAACACTTTGTTCAATGCCTGTGGATCGGCCAGGGTTGCCGAGGACAGGTTCAGCGCCAGCGAATCCTCATGCGCTTTCATCTGCTCCAGCACACGCTCGAGCATCAAGCGGTCGAGTCGTGCGGTCCAGCCGAAACGCTCGAGCCACGGCAGGAAGCGCCCGGCGGGAATGGTCTGGCCCTGCTCATCCAGCAAGCGCGAGAGCACTTTGTAATGCAGCACCAGTTGCGTGTCCTGCGCAGCCACCACCGGTTGGAAGTACAACTCGAAGCGGTGCTGATTCAGTGCCTGATCGAGCAATCGATGCCAGGCGTGGTGATCGTCGCCAACCTCGGCCACCAGGCTCTGATCGATGCACGCCCAGTTCTGCTCGCCCTGCCCCTCGGCCTGTGCCAGCGCCTGATCACCCAGGGTCAGCACTGCTTGCGGTGAATCGCCGTGGGCAAACGGGGCGAGGCCGATGGAGGCCACGGCCGGCACATCAGTGGCGCCGGTGGCGTGCAGGCTGCTCAGCGCACTGTCGAGGTTTTGCGCCAGTTGCAGCGCCTCTTCACGCACCAGCCCTGGCGCCAGTACGGCGAACTCACCGCCGCGGATGCGCGTCACGAGGTTCTGGGTTTCCGGGTATTTGGCGCATTCGCGGGACAACTGCTCGCCGACGGCTTTCAACAGTTCATCCGTGCGCTGACCGCCCAGGCGCTGGTTGAGCCCGGCCAGATCCTTGACCCGCAACAGCAGCAGGTACCCGGAACTGGCCTGCTCCGGGTTGCTCACGCGGTTGTGCAGTTGCATCTCGAAATAGCGCCGGTTGGCCAGCCCCGTGAGGTTGTCCTGATAAGACTCGGCGCGCAGTTTTTCACTGCGCTCGGCCTGTTCCTGGAACAACGCCTTGAGCTTCTCGACCATCTGGTTCATCGCCTGCACCACGCGCCGCAGTTCCGGGGTGCGCGGCAGCTCCGGCAGGCTGAGGAACTCGCGACGGGCAATGGCGTGGGACTGTTTGACCATGTAATCCAGCGGGCGCAATTGCCGGCGCAGCAGCAACGCACCAAGCACCGCACTGACCGCGCCGCACAGCAACAGCCAGCCGAGGCTGCCCAACGCGCTCTGCCACAGCTTGGCTACGGCAAACATCGGGTGGCTGACCACCTCGACCCGCGCGGCCTGCTCCCAGCCACGGCTGACCAAGGCATCGCCACCGGCCGGTTCCAGGCCGATCAGTTTGACGAACCAGTCAGGCACATTGCTCACCGCCGGAATCCCGCTGCGCTCGACGATGGTCTGGTCGGTCTTGAGGTCGACCACACGGATGCTCGCGTAATAACCGCTGTCGAAAATCGAGCTGACCAGCAGCTCGACCATCGCCGGGTCGTCGATATTCGGCGTCAGCGACAACGCCAGCGCCGTGGCAGCGTCCTGGGCATGGGAGCGCAGCTGGTTGACGTACTGGGTGCGCGAGCTCTCCAGACTGACCATGAAGCTGCCAGTGAAGGCGACCACCAGGAACAGACAGATAGCGATCAACAGCTGTTTGAACAAAGACATCTGAGCGCGTGCTCCTAGTTAGTCGTTTCGACCGGAAAACCTTCGGCCTGCATTTTCTTCAGCACATCCTGCCAGCGCGACAGGCGTTTGGTGTCACCGACCTTTTTGTTGCCCTTGGCGCCCGGCAGGTACAGACCTTCGGCATTGAAAGAGTAGACCGGCAGCAAATCGGTTCGCTGGGACGCAGGCTGAATCGGATCGATCAGGCTGTCGAGCACCAGCGGCATGGCATCGGGGGTGGCGTAGTAAGTCAGTACCATGTGCGCGCGATTCTGGCGCAGCGCCTTGACGTAGGTGATGCGCAGCTTGTCACTGGAGACCCCGAGATGGCGCAGGCTGAAATACTTGGCGATCGCGTAGTCTTCGCAATCGCCGGCGCCTTTCCACAGCGCTTCGATGGGCGTCTCCCAATAATCGACCTGGCCCCACAGATCGATGTCCTCTACATAGCGCACCTGTTTGTTGAAAAAACAGGTTCACGACTTTCAGTTTTTCCATCTCGCTGACCTGTTTCTGCGTGGCCAGCAGGTTCTGCCAGGCATCGATCCGCTGCTGCCCGGCGCCCAGCGGCCCGTAGAGCGCCGTGGCTTTGCGGCTGATCGCGGAAAAATCCCAATCGGCATGCAGACCGCCCAGCATGACGCCGGCCAGCAGCAGTGCGCAGCCTAGCCAGCGCAAAGTCCGAGGGATCGCGAAACGTACCGCCACAGCAGGTTTCCAAGGGGGCAGGAAGGAAAGCGTTTGATGGTGAAGCTTAGCCCGGCAAAAAACAATGGCACCATGAGATCATCGCCAGCGCGCTAAACTTTACTCAGGACAGCAATCCTTTACATGGTTTGACAACCTGTAGAGCAATCACTAGTGTCTTTGGATCCAAATTCCGTCTTCATTCAGGGTGAGTAGTTGTGACACAGAAGCCCAACCCGCTGCACAGCATCAAAGTCGATGGGCCGATTCCTGCACATCTTGCCCGTTCGATCATCGAGGAGACGTTGCGCTCGGCGATCCTTGACGGTCGTTTACCGTGCGGCACCGCCTTGCGTCAGCAGGATCTGGCCGACCTGTTCGGGGTCAGCCGCATGCCGGTGCGCGAGGCTCTGCGTCAGCTGGAAGCTCAGGACCTGCTGAGCGTTACGACCCACAAGGGCGCTGTGGTTGCCCCGTTGATTCAGGGCGACGCTACTGAAACCTACGAGTTGCGAATCCTGCTCGAATCCGAAGCCATGCGCCAGTCGGTTCCGCTGCTGACCAGCGCCGATCACGCGCTTGCCGCCGGTTATATCGAAGCACTCGAGACGCAGCACGACTACAGCGAAATCGGTCGACTCAATCGCCTGTTCCACATGGCCTTGTACCGCAAAGCGCCGAATCAGCGGTTGCTGCGACTGGTCGAAGACGGCCTGAACGAAGAAGAGCGGTTTCTGCGTTTCAACCTCGAAGCCATGGGACTGGGCAAACTGTCCCAGGAAGATCACCGGGCGATGCTCCAGGCCGTGATCGAACGCGATGTCGAACTGTCGGTGAAGCTGCTCACACAACACCTCAACCGTGGCGTCGAGGTGATCACCCGTTACCTCGCCAGCCCTGCCGGACAACACCGCAAGACGGTCCGCTGATGCCTTCAACGCCGGTCTCAGTCGCTCGCAGCTGACCGGCGAATAACCCGCTTACAAATCCTCTCTACGGTCTGCCGCAAACCCGGTGGCGGATTCGCCTGTTCGCTCTAACCTCCCAGCGCCCCCATAAGTCCGGTAATGCAGCTCGCCGCGGACGAATCGGTCATAGCCGTCCCGCCAATTTACCCGCACTCTTGAACAGCCAACCCATGAAGAACGGGGACGCACCGCACCGCCGGCGCAGTCCTCGCACCAGGAACCTACGGAAGGAGCCTTGCCACGGGATAAAAGGAAGTTACGGCGCCGTTCCCGGCCAACTTTCACCCCTATACATAACTTCAATCCTTGTATCGAAAAGTTGCTCTGAGTGAGGCATTCACTCTTGTCTTCAATTTTGGCCACTGTTCGCCGAAAGGAGTAACTACGCCCAAGTAAAACTTAATTTATAAGTTTTATCAGGCCAACTCATACTTAAAAAACAGCAAACTTAAAATAATTAAAAATAAACTTGTTAAGTTATTTGATGATGTATTAGTTTTTCCTCGCCGAGCAGGTTAAACCCCGCAAACACGGCACGGCTCCGCATTCAGCTGACAGCCATGGCAAATAGTCGCCCTGGCACAGCCCAGAGCCTCCAATGCACTTTTCACACGTTCATTTAACTGAATGAGGCCAGCGCTCGCCAATATAAAAGTTTAAAACCCAGACAGTCTGCATTGACGCACCGAACGAGCAAATTTCTCTATTCCAATAACACCGAGGTTAGCCATGATGCCAACTAAAGAACAACTCGCCCTGATAAAAGCTCAATTGAGCGTTCATCCGATCTTTACTGAAATCGATTCGTTATCGGTACTGCGCCGGTTCATGGAATCCCACGTCTTCGCCGTCTGGGATTTCATGTCGCTGACCAAGCGTCTCCAACAAGAACTGACCTGCACCCGTCTGCCGTGGCTGCCGCCGCGTGACCCGCATGCTGCGCGGCTGATCAACGAGATCGTGCTCGGCGAAGAGTCCGACGACCGTCCCGCTCACGGCCATTACAGTCATTTCGAGCTGTATCTGGACGCCATGCGCGAAGTCGGTGCGAGCACCACGGCAGTCGAACGCTTTGTCGCGCTGCAACAGGAGGGCGTGAGTTACGACGTCGCCCTGCAAAGCGTGGAAGTGGATCCGGCAGCAGCAAAATTTGTTCGCGAGACGCTGAACACCGCGCTGCATGCGCCAGGCCACAGCGTCGCTGCCGCGTTCCTGCATGGTCGCGAGAGCGTCATTCCGACCATGTTCCAGCGCATCCTCGATGACTGGGGGATCGGTATCGAACAGGCGCCGACCTTTCGCTATTACCTGGAGCGCCACATCGAGGTCGATTCCGAAGATCACGGTCCGGCGGCGGAGCAACTGCTTGAGCGTCTGGTCGATGGCGATCCGCAACGCGAAGCCGAAGTCTACGCCAGTGCCATCGCGGCGGTGGAAAGCCGCATCGCCTTGTGGGACGGCCTGCGTCTGAGCATGCGCGAATCGTTGGCGGAGGTGGCCCAATGAATGCCGCCGATTACCAATCCTTCGCCGACGCCTGGGAAAGCCGCGCCACCATCCGCACCCGGCCACGGCGCGTACTGGAAGACGATGAACGCCTGATTTATCCGTTGAGCCGCCAGCCCCTGGTGCTCAGCGACACCTTCCTGCGCGAGTGCCCGCAACAGCGGGATTTTGCCCTGGTGCAGACGCTGTACAAGTTCATCAACGACGTGGTGATTTTCGAAACCGAGATCGTCGACAAGACCGCGCGCAGTATCGCCAAGAATCGCTTTGCCGTGGCCTTCCCGTTCGCCTGTCGCTACGACGCCATGACCGTGGTGGTGGACGAGGATTACCACGCGCTGGTGGCGATGGACTTCATGCAACAGACCGTAGCCATGACCGGCATCGAGCCGATCGAACTGCCCACTGAAATTGAACTGAGCCGGGCGATTCCTGCCGCTGTGGCGTTGGCGCCCGAGCACCTGCGCAGCGCGGTGGAGCTGATCTGCGTGGCGATCGCCGAAAACACCGTGACCGGCGACGTCGCCGCGTTTGCCCGTGACGACACGGTCAAGCCGTCGATCAAAGGCCTGATGGCCGATCACTTGCTGGATGAGGGACGGCATTCCAGTTTCTGGGCGCGCATGGTGCGCATCTATTGGCACACCGCCAGTGACGCGGACCGGGCAACCATCGCGCAGATCCTGCCGGTGTTTATCGGCCATTACCTGACCAACGACATTCAAAAGTCCTTCGATCTGCGCCTGATCGACGCCTTGCCGGTCAGCGATACCGTGCGCCGTTCCCTCAAGGACGAGATGGCCGGCCTGGCCTTCCCGATCAATCGCCATCATCCGCTGGTGGGCAACATCGTGCGTTTTTTCCACAGCAGCTCGCTGCTCGACACGCCCTGCGTGCAGCACGCCCTGCGCGACTATCTGGTTTGATGAGGAGGCTGACATGAGACGTCTCGACATTTTGCTGATTGGCGCCAGCCAGGCCATGACCGACCTGGCGCAGGAACTCGAACAACACGGTCACACCTTGCTGCGCAGCGGCGCGGCGCAATCGCCGGTGGATCTGATCATCGACGATGGCTTCATCGGCGCCGGCGATTTCTGCGCCATCCCGCACCTGCATCTGCGCCTGGGTATCGGTTCGCCTAGCCTTGGCGGTTTACCGACGCTCGACCTGCTGTGCTTCCTCGGCTCGTCTCTGATCAGCCGTGTGCCGATTGGCGATGAGCCGTCCGGCAACGGGCAGGCTCTGCGTCAGCGGCTGCTGACGCAGGTGGTTGACGAAGTCGCGCTGCTGGTCAGCCGTTTCTCCCGCGATGCCGAGTATTTCCAGCAGGTGATGCCCGCCACGGCAGTGGATTTCGAACAGGTGGAAGACCTGCGGTTTCTCGACAGCCTGGCCTACGTCCATCGCCTTAACGACACGGCCAACCCGATGCTGCTCAAGCAGGCGCAGATACCGCTGATCGAGCGTCTGCAACGCAGCCTGATCGAACACGCCGAGCGACCGGCGCTGCACCTGGCCGAGCAGTCGCTCAGCTATCGCCAGTTACACGCCCACAGCTGTGCGATCCAGCAACGCCTGCTGCCATTGCTCAAACAACATCCGCAGCCGTGGATCGTAGGTATCTGTCAGCCGAAAAGCCCGGCGCTGTTTGCCTCGATTCTGGCGGTGCTCGGCAGTGGCGCGGTGTACCTGCCGCTGGAGCCGAGCCATCCGTTGCAGCGCCAGCAATACATCCTGCAGAACGCTGGCGCGGTGTTGTTGCTGCACGATGGCGAGCACCCGCTCAGTGAGTCAATGCCCGATCTGGATGTCAGTTGTATCGACAGCGCGGATGCGGATCTCAGCCAACCGTTGATGCGTCAACGGGCGACGCTTGAAGCACCGTGCATGGCGCTCTACACCTCAGGCACTACCGGGCATCCGAAGGGCGTGCTGCTGAGCCAGGCGAACCTCGCGCACTTCACCGCGTGGTACGCCGATTACGTGCAGTTGCGCGCCGAAAGCCGGGTGTTGCAGTTCTCTTCGCTGAGCTTCGACTCATCGCTGATCGATATCTTTCCGACGCTGCTGCAGGGCGCCGAACTGGTGGTGCCCGACGACACCCAGCGCCGCGATCCGCTGCAACTGGTGGCGTTGATCCGCCGCCGGCAACTGACCCACGCGTTCCTGCCGCCAGCGCTGCTGAGCATCCTGCCGTTGGAGCAATTGCAAGGCGTGGAGGTGATGACCGGTGGCGACGTCTGCGAGCCCTTCGTCATCGAGCAACTGACCCGTCAGGGCAAGCTGCATAACCTGTACGGCCCCACCGAAGCGACGGTGCTGATTACCGCCCGGCAACTGCAACCGGGTGACAGCAACCGCACTCTTGGCGCACCGATTGCCAACAGTCAGGTGCTGATTCTCGATGACGACCTGCAACCAGTGACGGAGAACACCGTCGGCGAATTGTTCATCGTCGGTCCCGGCGTCTGCCTCGGTTACTTGAACAACCCACAGCAGACCGCCGAGCGCTACCTGACCCTGCAACTGCCGCACGGTGAGAACTTGCGCGCCTACCGCAGTGGTGACATGGCCAAATGGGGCGAGCACGGTATCGAGCTGTGCGGACGGCGCGACAATCAGGTGAAAATCCGTGGTTTCCGGGTCGAGCCGGAAGAGATCGAACGCTGCCTGCGCGAGAGCCAGTTGTACCGTCAGGTGGCGGTGGTGATCGACAGTCAGCGGCGGATTCTGGCGTTCCTTGCGCAGTCGCAATCGGACGCTGCCCGCGATCTATTGAAGGCGCATGCCCAGCAGTTTTTGCCGGACTACATGCAACCGGTGGCGTGGACTGAACTGCCGCACATGCCATTCGCCAGCAACGGCAAGGTCGACCGCAAGGCGTTGCTGGAACTGCCGGTGAGCGTGCAGGACAGCGGCCCGAAATGCCTGCCGGCAAATGCCGACGAAGCGCTGCTGCTGGAGATCTGGGCGGAACTGCTGGAGCTGCCGAGCAGCGATATTTCCACCGACGAAAGTTTCTTCAACCTCGGTGGGCATTCGATCCTGCTGTCGCGCATGTTGCTGCGCTTGCGTGAGGAATTCGGCCGTAGCATTTCGATCAACCGCTTCATCGAATTGCCGACCATCATCAAGCTCGCAACGCTGGTGCGCGGGACCGATGACAGCGCGGTGCTCAGCGCCCAGGCCATGGCCGACGCCGAACGCCCGCTGAACATCGAGCCGTTGCCGATCAGCCGCCTGGGCAATGTGCACAAAGTGATCGTCACCGGCGCCAACAGCTTTGTCGGCGTACACATTGTCGAAGCGCTGCTCGGCTGGGGCGCCAGCGAGGTGGCGTGTCTGGTGCGTGACGGTGGCGGACAAACGGCGGCGCAGCGGTTTGCCCAGGCGTTGCGCGAGAACCGCCTGGAGCATCTGGACCTGAGCCGGGTGCGGATCTACTCGGCAGACATCACCCGTCCGCAACTGGGCTTGGCCGACGCCGATTATCAGCGCCTGGATCGCGAGTTCGGCGCACTGGTGCACAACGCCGCCAACGTCAACCATGTGCTCGATTACGAGTCGCTGGCCGCGGATAACGTCGAGCCGATTTTCGAGCTGCTGCGCCTGTGTGAAGGGCGCAGCAAAAAGGTCTTCAATTTCGTCTCGACGCTGTCCGCTTCCAGCACCGTCGATGACGAAGGCCGCGTGCTCGAATTGCCCGCCGCACCGACCCCGCCGATCTACATCCGCAATGGCTACAACCTGTCGAAGTGGGTCGGCGAGCGCATCCTTGAGCGGGCGCGCGAGCGTGGGGTGTGGGTCAACCTGTATCGCCCCGGCAACATCAGTTTCAACAGCCTGAGCGGCGTCTGCCAACCGCACAAGAACCGTTTGATGCTGATGCTCAAGGGCTCGATCCAGCTCGGTCAGGTGCCGGCCTTCGCACTGAATTTCGACCTGATGCCGGTGGACTTTCTCGCCCGTTTCATCGCCTTCCACGCCAGCCGTTATTCGAGCGAGCGAGCGGTGTTCAACCTGCACAACCCCGAGCCGCTGAGTTGGGATGCCTACGTCGCTTCGTTCCGCGAAACCGGCAGCGAATTTTCGCTGGTCAGTGTCGCCGACTGGCAACAGCAACTGGGCCGGGTCGACGCCGACAACGCGCTGTTCGGCGTGCTCGGTTTCTACCTCAACGGCTTCGAGGAAGACATCGGCGACATCTCCCTGATCGGCCACGCCAACGCCCACGCCGGGGTGCAACAGATGGGCGCGCAATACCCGGAAAAATCCCCGGCGCTGCTGCGTCGCGGCTGCGATTACCTGAAACAGATCAACTTCATCTAGTTCATCAAAAAGGAGCAACACCATGAGCAATCTGCAACCCGACACCTTGATCAAAAACCCGCACGGCTGCCACGTTGTGTCGTCGGTGGAAGTGCCGGCGGACGCGGCGCAGGTTTGGGCGGTGGTCGGCAATTTCGCCGCTTTCGACCGGTTTATTCCGGCGTTGTCGCACATCGAAATGACCGGTGAAGGCGTGTCCTCGCTGCGCAAGAAGGTCTTCAAGGACGGCAACGTGGTGGTCGAGCAACTCAACTCCCGCGATGAGCAGGCGCGCGCCATGACCTGGACCACGATCTACAACACGCTGGGTGTGGCCAATCTGTGGGCGGCGATGAATGTGGAATCTTTGGGGGCGGGCAAGTCGCGGGCGACCTGGACAATCATTGCCGAACCGGCCAGCGGTGGTGCCGAGCGCTGCCGGGGTTCAAGGATTTCGTGCAGGGGTTTGCCGATGATGCGATGGGGAATGTGCTGAAGCTGTTTGTCTAAGGCTTCGGATTGGCAATGATTGCACCGCCACTATCGCTGGCAAGCCAGCTCCCACAGGCTCTAGGTCGGTCACAGATGTTGTGTTCGCCAGAAATCCTGTGGGAGCGGGCTTGCCCGCGATGAACGATAACGCGGTCTGCTAGACGTCAGATCTTGAAGCTGTCGACCAACTGCTTCAACCGATTCGCCTGCTGCGACAACGCATCACAATCCTTCAACGTTTCATTGAGGTTGGCGACGCTCTGCTGGTTCAGCAGGTTGATCTGGTTGACGTCGACGTTGAGGGTTTCCACCACCGCCGTCTGCTCCTCGGTCGCGGCAGCCACCGACTGGTTCATGCCGTCGATTTCACCGATGCGCTGGGTCACGCTGACCAGGCGCAGGCCCGCCTGATTGGCCACTTCAACGCTCTCTTCGCTGGACGCCTGACTGGCGTTCATGGTGGTCACCGCTTCACGGGAACCGACCTGCAACGAAGTGATCATCTTGTGGATCTCCTCCGCCGACTCCTGGGTGCGATGCGCGAGGTTACGCACTTCGTCCGCCACCACGGCAAAACCGCGTCCGGCTTCACCGGCACGGGCCGCTTCGATGGCCGCGTTGAGCGCCAGCAGGTTGGTCTGCTGCGAGATGCCTTTGATCACATCGAGGATGTGGCCGATGTTGTCGGTGCTGGCATTGAGGGTTTCGATCTGAGTGCACGACAGGCTGATCTTCTGCGACAGCTCGGTCATCGCCTGAATGGTCTGCTCGACCACCTGACGACCGTCATCAGCCTGTTCACTCGCGCCGCTGGCGTGTTGCGAAGCGTCGGCGGCGTTGCGGGCGATTTCCTGAGTCGCGGCGCCCAACTGGTTGATCGCGGCGGCCACGCTATTGGTACGGGCGCTTTGTTCGTCGGAACCAATGATCGAGGCGTTGGACGATGCCATCACCCGTTGCGACAGGTCGTGCACATGACGGGTAGCCGACGACACTTCGGAGATCGACGCGTGAATGCGCTCGACGAACTGGTTGAACGAACTACCCAGTTCAGCGAACTCATCCTTGCCTTGCACGACCAGACGACGAGTCAGGTCGCCTTCGCCCTGGGCGATGTCCTGCATCGCACGACCCATGGTGGTCAGCGGACGCATCAGAACGTTGATCAGCAGGCTCAGCAGCAGCGCAATCGCAGCGACCGCGACGAACATCGCGATCAACGCCGAAGTGCGGAACTGGCTGAGCGCGGCGTAGGCCTTGTCACGATCGATCGACAGGCCGATGTACCAGTCGGCATTCGGCAAGCCGCTGACCGGGGTGAACGACAGGATGCGCTCCTGGCCGTTGAGTACCACGTTCTGGTTGCCCTTCTCGATGCGCACGCCGGCGTTCGGGTAGATGTCCTTGAGGTTCTTCATTACTTGGTCTTTGTCCGGGCTGACGATCACCTGGCCGTCACCGCTGACGAGGAATGCGTGACCGAGGCCACCGAAGTCCACCGAATTGATGATCTTCACCAGGGTTTCCAGGCTCAGGTCACCGCCGACCACACCCAGCAGTTCGCCATTGTTTTTCACCGGCATGGCGATGGTCACCACCAGACCACCGACCGCCGCCATGTACGGCGGCGTCAGCATGGTTTTGTCGGCAGCGACGGCTTGCTTGTACCAAGGGCGCTGACGCGGGTCGTAACCGTCGGGCATCTTCGCGTCAGGGCGCTGGGTGAACACCCCGTTGGCTTGACCGACGTAGGTGAACTGGAAGTTCGAGGTGAAGGCCGGTTGATCGACCAGCCCCGGGAAGTCGGCGTTCTTGCCCTGATGGGCAACGTTTTGCGCGAGGTTTTCCAGCACCAGAATTCGCCCGCTCATCCAGTTCTGCACGCTGCTGGCGGTCAGATCGCCGGCCTGCTGCACGGACGACTGGAGGTTCTGGCGAATGGTGTTGCGCTGCAGATAGTCGTTGTAGAGGGTGAACAAAGCGAAAGCCAGGACCACGACGCCCGAGGCGGCCAACAGGATTTTATGGCTGAACTTGAGATTCATTTCATGGGACTTCTTATGCAAAAGTGGGGATGCGTTCCGGGATGCAACATTCCATGTACAGCGCAGGCGGCGTTCTGACGGCCGCTCTACTTTGGTGCACGCATGTCTCACC
>NZ_JABULD010000295.1:0-12750 GCF_014060985.1 Pseudomonas sp. MD195_PC81_125 | reverse complement strand
CGCAGATTGATCAGGTGTTGGCACCGGTGGGGTTTGAATGGGCGGGGCGAGCAATTGACCCCGCCGAGTCTTTAAAAGCAAAAGATACGCAGCTGCGGCGAACTCCTACACAGGGATTCGCGTTTCCATGTAGGAGCTGCCGCAGGCTGCGATCTTTTGATCTTGTTTCAAGCGTTCTCTTTGTACGCCTTCAACGCCTTGAGTCGCTCGCGTTTAAGCGCTTCGCCCAGTTCCGGGCCTTTGAATCCCTTCTCCAGCAGCGGCTGCACCGCCACCCCGCGTGCCACATCGGCCGCCCCACGCAGATAATCGGCCTGTGGATAACTGCGCTGTTCCAGCCCCTTGCGTCCGCGCGCATCCATCTCGCACGCGACGATGAACTCCTCGAAACGCTGCGGGCGACGATACACGTCAAAGCTCTGCAAAAGCTCCAGCAAGGTCGATGCCTTCAGCTCCAGGGCGCGGTGGCCGTGGGTGTGGTACTGGCCAACCAGCAACGCCAGTTCCTGACAGTCCTTTGGCGCCTTGAAGCGTTCGTTGACCGCTTTGATCAGCTTCAACCCCGTGTGTTCGTGGGCGATGTGCCGTGGCCAGGCTTCTTCAGGAGTCAGGCCTTTGCCAAGATCGTGGAGCAGACAGGCCCAGCGTACGGTTAGCGGTTGTTTGTGCAGCGCTGACTGTTCCAGCACGCTGAGTGTGTGGAGCCCGGTATCGATTTCCGGGTGATGCGCCTCCGGTTGCGGCACACCAAACAGCGCGTCAACTTCCGGCATCAGTACTTTCAGCGCGCCGCAGTCGCGAAGTACCTGAATGAATACCTGTGGCTGATCCTCCATAAGCGCACGGGAGATTTCTTTCCAGCTGCGCTCGGCGGTCAACGCTTCCAGCTCGCCGGATTCGCTGAGCTGACGCATCAGTTCCAGCGTTTCTGGGGCGACGGTGAAACCCAGTCCGGCATAACGCGCGGCAAATCGCGCAACGCGCAGTACCCGGAGCGGATCTTCGGCAAATGCGGGGGAAACGTGACGCAGGATGCGCGCTTCGAGATCGCGCTGGCCATGATAGGGATCGGTCAGATTCTGTTGATCATCCTCGGCCATTGCATTGATGGTCAGGTCGCGGCGGATCAGGTCCTCTTCAAGGGTGACTTCGGGGCTGGCGTGAAAGATGAAGCCGCCATAACCGCGACCGCTTTTGCGTTCGGTGCGGGCAAGAGCATATTCCTCGCCGGTTTGCGGGTGAAGGAATACCGGAAAATCCGCGCCAACCGGGCGATAACCCTTGGCGAGCATCTCCTCCGCCGTGGCGCCGACCACAACCCAATCAATATCGGTCACCGGTAACCCGAGCAAGCGATCGCGTACCGCACCGCCAACCTTGAAAATCTGCATAAAAAACCTCCGTTAGCCCGACAGGATAACCCTTGTGTCGGACTTTCGGAGGTCAGAACCGCATCTAGAGATGAATCACGGCCAGGTCGAGCCGACCGTAATCACCCTCGCTGTGTTCACTGCGTGGCGGCACGTGATGGGTTTTCATGATCTGGTCGCCCTGCAGGGTTTCCAGGTGAATGTCGAAGCCCCACAGCCGGTGCAGATGCTTGAGTACCTCATCGGTGGAGTCGCCCAGCGGTTTACGGTCGTGTTGCTGGTGACGCAAGGTCAGCGAGCGGTCGCCGCGTCGGTCGATGCTGTAGATCTGCACGTTCGGCTCACGGTTGCCGAGGTTGTACTGCGCCGCCAGGGTTTCACGGATGATCCGGTAACCGGTTTCGTCGTGGATCGCCGGCACCAGCAAATCGTCCTTCTGGTCGTCATCGAGGATGCTGAACAGCTTGAGGTCGCGGATGACCTTGGGTGACAAGTACTGCAGGATGAAGCTTTCGTCCTTGAAGCTGCTCATGGCGAACTTGATGGTCGAGAGCCAGTCGGAACCGGCAATGTCCGGGAACCAGCGCCGGTCTTCCTCGGTAGGGTTTTCGCACATGCGGCGGATGTCGCGATACATCGCAAAGCCCAGTGCGTAGGGGTTGATTCCGCTGTAATAAGGGCTGTCGAAACCTGGCTGGAACACCACGCTGGTGTGCGAGGTAAGGAATTCCATCATGAAGCCGTCGGTCACCAGGCCTTCGTCATACAGGTCGTTCATCAGCGTGTAGTGCCAGAACGTGGCCCAGCCTTCGTTCATCACCTGCGTCTGACGCTGTGGATAAAAATACTGGGCGATCTTGCGCACGATGCGCACGATTTCCCGCTGCCACGGCTCCAGCAACGGTGCGTGCTTCTCGATGAAATACAGGATGTTTTCCTGCGGTTCGGCCGGGAAGCGGGCGTTGTCCTTGTCGCTGTATTTGTCTGCGCCTTTGGGAATGGTGCGCCACAGATCGTTGATCTGCTTTTGCATGTGCTCTTCGCGGTCCTTCTGCCGCCGACGTTCCTCTTCAGCAGAAATCGGATACGGACGCTTGTAGCGGTCGACGCCGTAGTTCATCAGCGCATGGCAGGAATCGAGCAGATCTTCTACCGCATCGATACCGTGGCGCTCCTCGCACTGCATGATGTACTGCTTGGCGAACACCAGGTAATCGATGATCGAGCTGGCGTCGGTCCAGGTGCGGAACAGGTAGTTGCCCTTGAAGAAGCTGTTGTGGCCATAGCACGCGTGCGCCACCACCAGCGCCTGCATGCAGATGGTGTTTTCCTCCATCAGGTAGGCGATGCACGGGTCGGAGTTGATCACGATCTCGTAGGCCAGCCCCATCTGTCCGCGGCTGTAGGATTTCTCGGTGCTGAGGAAGTGTTTGCCGTAGGACCAGTGGTGATAGCCCAGTGGCATGCCAACCGAGGCATAGGCGTCCATCATCTGCTCGGCGGTGATCACTTCGATCTGGTTGGGGTAAGTATCCAGAGCATACCGGGCCGCAATCCGGGCGATCTCGCGGTCGTAGGCCTGAATCAGCTCGAATGTCCATTCGGAGCCGGTGGAAATGGGTTGGCGCTTCTGCTCTTTGGCGGTCATGTCACTAACCTGCGCTGGAAGAGTTCACGGAAGACCGGATAAATATCCCCGGCCGAGACCAGCTGCTGCTGGGCAAACGTGTCGGAAAAAGCTTCGGCGATGCGTTCGTATTCGTACCAGAGGGCCTGGTGTTCGCGTGGGGTGATCTCCACATAAGTGTAGTACTGCACAAACGGCATGATCTGGTTGATCAGGATGTCGCGGCAGATCGGTGAATCGTCGTTCCAGTTGTCACCGTCGGAAGCCTGCGCGGCGTAGATGTTCCATTCGTTGCTCGGATAACGCTCGGCCATGATCTCCTGCATCAGTTTCAAGGCGCTGGAGACGATGGTGCCGCCGGTTTCCCGCGAGTAGAAGAACTCTTCCTCGTCCACTTCCCGGGCGCTGGTGTGGTGGCGGATGAACACCACATCGATCTTGTCGTAGTTACGTTTGAGGAACAGATACAGCAGGATGAAAAAGCGTTTGGCGATGTCCTTGGTGGCCTGGGTCATCGAACCGGAAACGTCCATCAGGCAGAACATCACCGCTTTGGAGCTGGGGTTGGGCTGCTTGACCAGCAGGTTGTATTTGAGGTCGAACGTATCGAGAAACGGCACACGGTGGATGCGCGCACTGAGTTTCTCTATTTCGGCTTCGAGTTCCTGAATATCGCCGAAGTTGTCCGGCTCTTCGCGTTTTAATCGCGCCAGTTCCTCTTTGGCCTCGCGCAGCTTGGCGCGGCTGCTGCCGGACAGGGCAATGCGCCGGGCATGGGCCGAGCGCAGGGTGCGGATGATATTGATCCGCGACGGGTTGCCTTCGTTGCTGATCCCGGCGCGCACGGTCTTGAACGTGTCAGTCCCGCTGAGATTGCGTTTCACCAGATTCGGCAGTTCGAGGTCTTCGAACATGAATTCGAGGAATTCTTCCTGAGTGATCTGGAAAACGAATTCGTCCATGCCCTCGCCGGAATTGCCAGCCTTGCCGGGGCCGCGTCCGCCGCCACCTCCCGGTGGCCGGGCGATGTGTTCGCCGGCAGTGAATTCCTTGTTGCCGGGGTGAACCACGGTCTGCTTGCCGCCGCGACCGTGGTGAAGCACCGGTTCGTCAATGTCGCGACCGGGAATGCTGATCTGTTCACCGTGTTCCATGTCAGTGATGGAACGCCGGCTGACCGCCTCTTCGACAGCCTTCTTGATGTGATCACGGTAACGCCGCAGAAAGCGCTGGCGGTTCACCGTGCTCTTGTTCTTGCCATTGAGACGTCGGTCGATCACATAGCTCATGACTGCTCCTTAGAAGCTGTCCTGCAAAGGCGGGAGCGGTCATGCAGCATTGAGCCGAATGCCAGGGGACGTACACGCTCCCCCAAGCGCTCTGGATGCTGCCTGTACCTCGCTACCGACTTGCGCACACCTTCCAGAGGCCTGTGTAGCAGAAAATGCGGGCACAGGCCTCGGGCTGACGACAACCGGTCTTACCGGCCGCGGTTTACTGTGACTTTCTGACTCGCAGGTACCACTCGGACAGCAGTCTTACCTGTTTGTCGGTGTAGCCGCGTTCGACCATTCGAGTAACGAAGTCGTTGTGTTTCTGTTGATCCTCTTTGCTGGCCTTGGCATTGAAGCTGATGACTGGCAGCAGGTCTTCGGTGTTCGAGAACATTTTCTTCTCGATGACCACCCGCAGTTTTTCGTAGCTGAGCCAGGTCGGGTTCTTGCCGTTGTTGTTGGCTCGGGCGCGCAATACGAAGTTGACGATCTCGTTGCGGAAATCCTTCGGATTGCTGATGCCGGCCGGTTTCTCGATTTTCTCCAGTTCTTCGTTCAGGGCGACACGGTTGAGAATCTCGCCGGTTTCCGGATCGCGGTATTCCTGATCCTGAATCCAGAAGTCCGCATACAGCACGTAGCGGTCGAAGATGTTCTGCCCGTACTCGCTGTAAGACTCCAGGTAAGCGGTCTGGATCTCCTTGCCGATGAATTCGATATAACGCGGCGCCAGGTACTCCTTGAGGTAGCGCAGGTAGCGTTCACGGGTTTCAGCCTGGAACTGTTCCTGTTCGATCTGCTGTTCCAGCACGTACAGCAGGTGTACCGGGTTGGCGGCGATTTCATGCGGATCGAAGTTGAACACTTTGGACAGGATCTTGAAGGCAAAGCGGGTCGACAGACCGTTCATGCCTTCGTCGACGCCGGCCGAGTCGCGGTATTCCTGAATCGACTTGGCCTTCGGATCGGTGTCCTTGAGGTTTTCCCCGTCGTAGACGCGCATCTTCGAATAGATGTTGGAGTTTTCCGGCTCCTTGAGACGAGACAGTACAGTGAACTGCGCCAGCATCTTCAGGGTGTCCGGCGCGCAGTGAGCCTTGGCCAGGGAGCTGTTGAACAGCAATTTGTCGTAGATCTTCACTTCGTCACTGACCCGCAGGCAGTACGGCACTTTGACGATATAGATCCGGTCGATGAAGGCTTCGTTGTTCTTGTTGTTGCGGAAGGTGTGCCACTCCGATTCGTTGGAGTGGGCGAGCAGGATCCCGGTGAACGGAATCGCCCCAAGACCCTCGGTACTGTTGTAGTTGCCTTCCTGGGTGGCGGTCAGCAATGGGTGCAGCACCTTGATCGGTGCCTTGAACATTTCGACGAATTCCATCAGGCCCTGGTTGGCCCGGCACAGCGCGCCGGAGTAGCTGTAGGCGTCGGCGTCGTTCTGTGGGTATTCCTCGAGTTTGCGGATGTCGACCTTGCCCACCAGCGCGGAAATGTCCTGGTTGTTCTCGTCGCCCGGTTCGGTCTTGGCCACGGCGATCTGATTGAGGATCGACGGGTACAGCTTGACCACACGGAACTGGCTGATGTCGCCGCCAAATTCAGCCAGGCGTTTGGTCGCCCACGGCGACATGATGGTGTTCAGGTAGCGCCGCGGGATGCCGAAGTCTTCCTCGAGGATCGCGCCATCTTCGGTGGCGTTGAACAGACCCAGAGGTGATTCGAATACCGGCGAGCCCTTGATCGCATAGAAGGGCACTTTTTCCATCAACTGTTTCAGCTTCTCGGCCAGGGACGATTTACCGCCACCGACGGGGCCGAGCAGGTAGAGAATCTGTTTCTTCTCTTCCAGGCCTTGGGCGGCATGGCGGAAATACGAAACGATCTGGTCGATGCATTCTTCCATCCCGTGGAAGTCTTCAAAGGCCGGATAGCGACGAATCACCTTGTTGGAGAAGATCCGCGACAGCCGCGAGTTGGTCGACGTATCGAGCAACTCGGGTTCGCCAATAGCCATCAGTAGACGCTCGGCGGCGGAAACGTAAGCGCTGCGATCCTTTTTGCACAGCTCCAGGTACTCCTGCAGCGAGAGTTCTTCCTGGCGTGTGGACTCGAAGCGTTGTTGGAAGTGGCTAAAGATACTCATGACGTCACCTCGCTCGATACGTGGAGCCGACGCCGGATCACTCAGTCGATGCTGGCAAGCAGCCGTGGTGGCCGCTTGTTTACCCCCCAGAACACTTTCGCGGTCGACAACCTTGAAAGTCACTCCCGATGACCCCGTGCGCCGGTGTACCGGCTCTCCCCTGTTTTGGATGGCCTGGGCTTAAGGATAGTTGGGAATTCGAGAGGTAAAGGCGAGATACGTAATTAGTTGTGGCAGACCGTTCGTCTGTCGCGCGCAGGCCCACGTGAGCCGGGGCCTGCGCGTGAAAAAAAAATTATTCGGCGCCGCCTTGCGCGGTTTCCGCAGGATAAGTCGTACGCCACAGCTCGAAGCCGCCGTCCATGCTGTAGACGTCGGAGAAGCCCTGGCTGATCAGGTATGCCGCAGCGTTCTGGCTGGAGTTGCCGTGATAGCAGACCACCACCAACGGTGCGTCGAGATCGGCGTTACGGATGAATTCCGAGATCGAGTGGTTATCCAGATGGGTCGAGCCGGCGATGTGCAACGCGGCATAGGTTTGCGGGTCGCGGATGTCGACCACCACTGCGCCTTGTTCACGCAGGGCCTGGGCCTGTTCCGGGGGGATTCGTTTGAATTCGCTCATGGCGGGTTCCTGTAGCTCGGCAGAATGCGCAGTCTAACGCGGGACGCTGACTGGCGACGTTTCGGGGATAAGTGGCGCGACGGTCGGGGCAAGTCCGCCGTGCTCATCGCATTTGCACGACACGCGCTCGCCGCTGTCGACGTTCATCAGGGTCAGGCTGCCGCCCCAGACACAACCGGTGTCCAGTGCCGAGACGCCCGGCTCGCGGACATCGCCTTCCAGTGCGGCCCAGTGGCCGAAAATGATCCGCAGGCCACGGGTTTTGCGCTCCTTGTGCTGAAACCACGGTTTGTAGCCCGGTGGCGCGGTGTCGAGGCCTTCCTTGCTCTTGAGGTCGAGCTTGCCGTCGGCGGTGCAGAAGCGCATGCGGGTGAAATAGTTGGTGATCACGCGCAGGCGGGTCACGCCGGTGAGATCGCTGTCCCACTTCGCCGGCTCGTTGCCGTACATGCCATCGAGGTACAAGGGAAACAGGTTGTCGTCGCGCAGCGCGGCTTCGGCTTCGGCGGCGTACTTCAAGGCCTTGCGCAACGACCACTGCGGGGGTATGCCCGCGTGCACCATGGCGACTTCGCGTTGTTCGTCGTAGTGCATGAGTTTCTGCTGGCGCAGCCATTCGAGCAGGTCAGCCGCATCGGGGGGCTTCGAGAATCTCGCGCAGGGTGTCGGATTTCTTCAGGCGCTCGATGTTGTTGGCGGCGGCGAGCAGATGCAGATCGTGGTTGCCGAGTACGCAGACCAGTGAGTCGCGCATGCCATAGAGAAAGCGCAGAGTCTCCAGCGACTGAGGTCCGCGATTGACCAGATCACCGACCAGCCACAGCCGATCAAGCCTGGGGTCGAACGCGACTTGCTTGAGCAAGCACTTGAGCGGATCAAGGCAGCCTTGCAGGTCGCCGACGGCGTACGTCGTCATCAGTGCAGGGCTCCAGGCACGGCGAGGCGAAAAGGCTTGATGATCGCATCGAAATGCTTGCCATCGTCGGCGACCATTTCGTAAGAGCCCTGCATGGTGCCGACCTTGGTGGTCATCACTGTGCCGCTGCTGTAAGTGTGACTTTTGCCGACCTCGATCAGCGGTTGCTGGCCGACAACACCGGCGCCGCGAACCTCTTCGACATGCCCGTCACCGTCGGTGATCACCCAGTGCCGCGACATCAGGCGGGCGGGCTTTTCGCCATTGTTCTGTACGGTGATGGTGTAGGCGAAGGCGAAGCGGTCGTGCTCGGGTTGCGACTGGTCTGCCAGATAATGGGTAACGACGCTGACATCGACCTGGTAACGGGAATCGGACATGCAAAAGGGCCTTAACGAAGCGGAACGCGTGGCGTAGCTGATGAAGAGTCAGTCTAGGCAAGTATCGGGCAGTAAACCAGAGTGGCGTCCTGCCCGATAGCGTTCATCGCCGGTCAGTCGGCGGCGGGGGCGGCAGCAACCTGCTCGGCGAGCTTGTCGGCCAGGCGCACGAATGCGGCCAGGTCCAGTTGTTCGGGACGCAGGCTGCCATCGACGCCGGCGGCTTCGATCTCGGCGGCGGTCATCAATTGCTTGAGGGTGTTGCGCAGGGTCTTGCGACGCTGGTTGAAGGCTTCGCGAACGACGCGCTCCAGCAGGCGATGATCCTTGGCCGGGTGCGGCAGCACCGCGTGCGGCACCAGACGGACGATGGCCGAGTCGACCTTTGGCGGCGGGTTGAACGCGCCCGGGCCGACGTTGAACAGGTGTTCCACGCGGCAGTGGTACTGAACCATGATCGACAGACGCCCCCAGTCGCCGCCGCCCGGGCCGGCCGCCAGACGCTCGACCACTTCTTTCTGCAGCATGAAGTGCATGTCGCGAATGATTCCGGCGTTGTTCAGCAGATGGAAAATCAGCGGCGTGGAAATGTTGTAAGGCAGGTTGCCCACCACACGCAGGCTGTTCGGCGCGGCGTTGAGGGTGTTGAAGTCGAACTTCAGCGCATCGCCCTGATGCAGGTTGAAGTTGCTCTTGCCGGCGAACTGCTGGTTGAGGATCGGGATCAGGTCCTTGTCCAGTTCCACCACGTCGAGTTGCGCGCCGGAATTGAGGATGCCGGCGGTCAGTGCGCCCTGGCCCGGGCCGATTTCCAGCATGCGGTCGTCAGGCTTGGCGCTGATGGAGCGCAGGATGCGGTCGATGACGCCGGCATCGTGCAGGAAGTTCTGGCCAAAGCGTTTGCGCGCCTTGTGTTGGTATTGCTCGGTCATAAACGGGTCTCGGCCATCTGGTAGGCGGTTTCCAGGGCGACCTGCAGGCTGCCGGTGTCGATCTTGCCGCTGCCAGCCAGATCCAGGGCAGTGCCGTGGTCGACCGACGTGCGGATGATCGGCAAGCCGAGGGTCACGTTGACCGCCGCGCCGAAGCCTTTGTACTTCAGCACGGGCAGGCCCTGGTCGTGGTACATCGCCAGCACTGCGTCGCAGTGCTCCAGATATTTGGGGGTAAACAGAGTGTCGGCAGGCAGCGGGCCACGGAGGTCCATGCCCTCGCCGCGCAGGCGCTCCAATGTCGGTTCGATGATGTCGATTTCTTCATGGCCCAGGTGTCCGCCTTCGCCGGCGTGCGGGTTGAGTCCGCAGACCAGAATACGTGGCCGGGCGATGCCGAATTTGTCTTGCAGGTCGGCGTGCAGAATTCGCGTGACCCGCTCCAGCCGCTCCGGGGTGATTGCATCGGCAATCTCGCGCAGGGGCAGGTGAGTGGTCACCAGTGCCACGCGCAAGCCGCGAGTAGCGAGCATCATCACCACTTGGGCGGTGTGGGTCAGGTCGGCGAGGAATTCCGTATGTCCGGAGAACGGGATACCGGATTCGTTGATCACGCCCTTGTGTACCGGTGCGGTGATCATCCCGGCGAAGTCGCCGTTCAGGCAGCCGTTTCCGGCACGGGTCAGGGTGTCGAGGACGAAGGCGGCGTTAGCCTTGTTCAGTTGACCAGCGACCACGGGAGTGCTGAGTGGAGTGTCCCAGACATACAGGCTACCAGCGGGAGCTGGAACAGCCGGCCAGTTGTCAGGCGCAACCTCAAGCAAATTGACGGCCAGCCCCAACTGCGCGGCCCGCTCGGTGAGCAGGTCGCGGCTGGTGATGGCAATCAGGGGATGTGGCTGGGCTTGCGAGGCGAGCAGCAGGCACAGGTCGGGACCGATGCCGGCTGGTTCGCCGGGTGTCAGCGCGAAACGCTTGGGTTTCACTGCGCTGCCTGGTCTGCACCAGGGAGTTTGATTTCTACGTAGGCTTCTTCACGAATCTGACGCAGCCAGTTTTGCAGCTCTTCATCGTATTTTTTGTTACGCAGAACATTCATAGCCTGTTGCTCGCGTGCCGATTCGGTGCTGTCGGTGGCGCGGCGGCCAAGGACTTCCAGCACGTGCCAGCCGTACTGGGTCTGGAACGGCTTGGACAGCTGACCTTGTGGGGTCTTGGCCATCACTTCGCGGAATTCCGGTACCAGTGCGTTCGGATCGATCCAGTTCAGGTCGCCGCCGTTGAGCGCCGAACCCGGGTCTTCGGAGTAGTTCTTCGCCAGCTCAGCGAAGTCTTCACCGGCCAGGATGCGCTCGTACAGCGATTGCACCAGGGCTTTGGTCTTGGCTTCGTCGCGGATCGGGCTTGGCTTGACCAGGATGTGGCGCACATGCACCTCATCACGCATCTGGGTTTCGCCACCCCGTTTGGCCAGCAGCTTGAGAATGATGAAACCACTCGGCGTGCGCGCAGGCTGAGTGATGTCGCCCACCGCCATGCTGCTCAACTCGCGGTCGAACGGCGGTGGCAGTTGCGCGGCTTTACGCCAGCCCATGTCGCCGCCTTCCAGCGCGTTGTCGCTGCCGGATTTGGCCACGGCCAGTTGACCGAAGTCGGCGCCTTGCTTGAGTTGCTGGTAAACGTCCATCGCCTGACGGTAAGCGCTCTGAATCGCTTCAGAACTGGCGCTTTCCGGCGTCGGGATCAGGATGTTGGCCAGGTGCAGTTCTTCGGACAGTTGCATCTTGCCCAGGTCGGAAGCGAGGAAGTTCTTCACTTCCTGCTCGGAGACCTGAATGCGTTCTGCCACGCGGCGCTGACGCACACGGCTGATGATCATCTCGCGCTTGATCTGGTCACGGGCGTCGTCATAGGACAAACCGTCGTGAGCCAGGGCGGCGCGGAATTGATCCACGGTCATGTTGTTGCGCTGGGCGATGGTGCCGACTGCCTGGTTCAGCTCTTCGTCGGTAATGCGGATCCCGGAACGCTCGCCGATCTGCAGTTGCAGGTTTTCGACGATCAGGCGCTCGAGCACCTGCTGATCCAGCACGCCCGGCGGCGGCATGCCGCCGCCACGCTTGGCGATGGTCTGCTGAACTTCATGGACACGCTGGTCCAGCTGGCTCTGCATGACCACGTCGTTATCAACGATCGCAACCACTTTATCGATGGACTGTACTGCGGCGTTGGCCGCAGTACCCAGGAACAGCGCGCCCAGCAACAGCGGGCGCAGAGAATCAGAAAGCTTGGTCTTCACGTTGACGATAACCTTGGATGCCTTTGTCGAGGAAGCTCTCTACCTTGGCGCCAGTCAGGCCGCCGAGTCCCTTCAGAACAATTTGGAGGAAGACGCCGTGGTCGCCTTTTTCGTTTTGTGGAGCTTCCTGACTGAATTCGTCGTAGGAAACCCAGTAACGGTTGATCAGGCGCAGTTTCCAGCAGCAGTTGTCGTACTCGAAACCACCAAAGGCTTCCAGCGTACGGTTGCGGTTGTAGTCGTACTGCCAGCGGCTGATCGCGCTCCACTGCGGAACGATCGGCCAGATGACCGAGAAGTCATGCTGCTGGATCTTGTAGTAGTCCTTCACGTAGCCAGGCTGGCCCGGGGTGCCGTAGTCGCCGCCGCCCACAGCCCACTTGCCGGTGTTCTGGTCGTAACGGATCTGGTCGTTGCGATAGCGATAACCGACGTTGACCACCTTGTTCGGGTTGTCTTCAGGCTGGTAATGGAACATCGCGCTGCCGGAACGCGGGCTGCGGCTGTCCGGATCCCAGTTGTAGTCGGCCGTGGTGCGCCAATCGCGGTTCCAGCGGTATTCGTATTCCAGCGCGTATGGCGATACGTCGGACTGGGCGTCTTTGCGATCGTTGAACGCGATGCCTGGCAGTTGAACTTCGCGATCCTTGAAGTAGTACGCCTGACCGACGCTGATGCGCTGACGCTCGAAACCGTTGTCTTCGATCCAGCGGCTGGTCACGCCCAACGACAGCTTGTTCTCGTCGCCGACACGGTCGGAGCCAGAGAAGCGGTTGTCACGGAACAGTGACGCGTAGTTGAAGGTGTATTCACTGGTGTCGAATACCGGAATGTCTTCCTGATCAACCTTGGGTACATACAGGTAGAACAGACGCGGTTCCAGAGTCTGGCGATAGTTCTTGCCGAAGTACGACGTGTTGCGGTCGAAGTACAGGCCGCTGTCGACGCTGGCGATCGGTACGCCGCGGTTCTGGTTGCTGTCGAACTTGCCATTGAGCTTCTGCTGCTCAGGAGTCATCGCATCGATCTGCGATTTGCCGGTGCCGTCGAGATCCAGCTGGTATTGGGTGTACTGGTACTTGAGCGATGGCTTCAGGAAGCCATAGGTCCAGTTCATCGGCAGGCTGACACCAGGCTTCAGGTTCAGACGGTCGCCGTTGGCGCGGGCCAGGCCAGTAACGTTA
>NZ_JABULD010000023.1:0-4321 GCF_014060985.1 Pseudomonas sp. MD195_PC81_125 | reverse complement strand
GAGAAAACCGAATGTTTAATGTAGGAATAGTCCTTATATGAGTGACGATTTGTCCTTCAGAAGTGAAGACATTCAGGATATTTCCCTCCTTGATATCGGTAGAAATCGCGAGAGAGACCGTCAGATCCCTCTCGCGGTGCAAACAACCTCCACTCTGTTAATCAACACAGCGTTAAGCAGGAGCCACTGTCAGATCGCAATACTGGAAGCTGCTATTGATGGTATCCAGAGGTTTGATGATCGGAGCTGACGATTGCGTACCGCCAGCAGCCGTATACCAGTACTTCCCATACGCAATGACACCTCGCTTCGGCTGTGCAGCCTTGAATTTTGTGGCAGTACCTACACCTGCAACGTCAGGCACATCGGCAGCCTTGATGGTGTAAGGTTGCGAGTCCGCCGTACCGTTAATCAACTGTGTACCTGCAGCATCCGAGTACGCTTCAAAGTGTGCGGTAATAATGGTGCCTGGCGGTAATAACGGGTCTTTTTTGATATTCAGCCCCATCACATAATTACTCGTAGGGCTGATCATCGCGAAGCACTCGATATAGTCGCGAGTTGCTGGTTTGCGGACATTGACCGTTGGAGGCGGCAGCAAGATCGGGATCTGGTCGACTACCACTGTTTGAGGCAAGGATTTATTGATGTTCTTACCCAGTCCCGTGATTTCGATCGTGTAGCGGGCCGTATCGCTTGGTGGTTTCAACTTTGCCATTTCACTTGCCGGGATAGCAACAGAAAAACTCGACACAGGCCTAAACGGACTAAATGTTTCAAAAGGTACTGTAGCGTTACCCAAGTAACACTTGACCTCATGCTCCGGCAGAATGTCCGGATCGTTCAGGGCGTTTGTCACTGTAAATGTGCCTGGTTTGTCACGATCAGTGGCCGCCACAACGTTTGCAACACCGGAAGCCCCCGTCACAACCGGTAGTTGGAGATCCGCGTTCTCCAGATCAGGTGGATTCGTAGGTATTACACCCGCGACACGCGAGTCAAAAGTAAAGGTTGCAATCGGTGATTCGGCATCAGGCGAAAGACCGGCACGCACTATTACGGAGTTGATATTAATGTCGACAGGGCTATCGGGATCAGCAAACAGCGGATGTATATTTTTGAAGTCAATGCTGTAAGTCAAATTACCGTTAGCCCATGGCTGTTTCGCAGTCTCGAAAGAAACAATGACATCGTTGGCTTTAGTAAGCACCAGAGAGATTTGATCCCCCGGCTCCGCGTCTTGAATTGTCGAGTTTTCGACGATAGCCGTAAGCGCGATGGGGGCTGGAGGTGTAGCCGTGCTGAGAAAATCTTCCCAGTAAAGCGTCGTGGTGTAACTTGGATCAGTCTTCGGCACCAATGGGGCTTTATTGATCGATGGTGCTAATGGTAATTTCAATGTCAGCAAGGGTGCAGAAACAGATTCCTGGCCTTGATTACCGATCCAGTCGGTCCATTCATAAATCCAATTGACGCGCCCGTTAGGGAATACAAGCAACTCGGTGCTAGGAAAACTGAACTTACCCGTCGCATCGACAGTTCCATTGAAGACCTCAACTCTTTGCGTACCGGAAACAAGCCAGACTCTTAAATTGTCATCGACCCTGCGCCCGAAATACCCGACGTTAACCGTACCCTCCACATCTTGATTCGAGTTTATCCAAGTGGAATCAACCGTCTTTTGTGCATCCGCAGGACCGTTGTCAAAACTTGGAGCGGGCGTTGGCTTGATTTTTTTGGGAGGGTTTTTTGTATCGACCGGCGCGAGTTGGTCAACGATAAACTCCACTTGGCCGTCATCGAAATTACCGCCCCCCTCTTTGTAGTACCTGACCAGCAGCTCCCAAACAGTCGGGCCTGGGGATGTCGCCTTTTCCTTAAACAGATTCGCGTCCAAGTCCAACGGGATAGGCGAGACAGGTCGACCAGCGATAGGGCCAAGCACCGCGTCATCCGGGTAATCAATCCAGGTCACTTCGCCTTTTTCACGATATTTGAATCCAACTTCATCATCATCATGTTCATCATCGGGGCGAGCCAGGTTGATCATCAATTTACCGGAATCCATCATGGCCTTCTTGATAAAACCACCCGCCAGCGTATCAATTGTTATAGTCAAGTTAAGAACCCCACCACCTGACAAAACAGAAACCGGGCGTTGTTTTCTAGGTACAAATGTAATTCCCATTGTCGTCTCTCCTTGCGAGTTCAGGCCGGAAGGGCCAGATGTACCAGGTGTTACTCGATCGATTTTCACCAATCCTTTTTCTGATTCAGCAACGAGCCTGCTGCCATCAAACACCTGACAAATAAAAGTAGCGGAGCCATAATTTCCTAACGAACTTATATAGCTTGGAAATGGCACTTCATGCATAAAGCCTTTTATTATTTCTGTATCGGAAAGCGTTCTCCTCCATTGACCAAAAGCTTCTTCCACTTCCGTACCACTTCCGTTGATTGACTGGTATCCCCTCCAGGTAATCACTGCAACATATCCCGACAGCGCAATGTTAAGCAGGGAAGGAATTTTTACAGCACCGCCACTTGTCAATGGAGGAATTTTGTCGTTATTCCAGTACCCCCAGGTTGTTGCACCCACCGGCGAAGGTTCCGAAAAGGTTAAAGGCCGCTTGTGATTAATGGTCAGTTTACGGAGTGGAGATAAATCCGGATTACCTCCACCTCTCTTCCATAAATTGTAATAAACATGCGCAACACCATTAGTTGCCATTTGTTGAGGCGTCAAAGGCACATAAACAAAAGGATCAATAATTCCCTCTGGATATTCATTATCAAAAATAAGTGTTTCTACTGAGTTTTGTACCCAGAACACCATCAGTTGATCTTTGGGTCCCGTGTCATCCGGGCGAGATATTTTGATTTGAGTACCAGCCAGCAGGATATCTCTGGGAATATGTCCGTCCAGATCATTGTCATCAACACCTTCAACTGAAAGAGGCGCGGCAAATATGCCGTTTGAAGGACTGTTTCTGGAAAAATCAGCTGAACTCATGATTCAAATCCACCACATTAATCGGGGTTCCGTTTGTGAAATCCCCTGCTGATCCGTTGGTCAAATTAGGCGCTTCTGTATGTCTTTCTCCAACTGTCAGATCTGACAGGTGCAGCTACCGCCTGTCGGAAACGGTGGACCTTTTTTCCAATCAGCCCCCCACCCTTCACTTGACGCAGCCAAGGAATCTGGTGTTACCTGAAACCGGTTTCAGACAATAAGAAGACTTAACCGTGAACGATTTCTCCGCCGCCCAGCGCAGCCGCGTGACCATGCTTGATGTCGCCGAACACGCCGGCGTGTCCAAGGCCAGCGTCTCGCGCTTTATCGGCGATGACCGTGCCCTGCTCTCCGATACCATTGCCCAGCGCATCGAGCAGTCGATTGCCGAACTCGGCTATCGCCCCAATCAAATGGCCCGTGGTTTGAAACGCGGCCGGACCCGCCTGATCGGCATGCTGGTGGCCGATATCCGCAACCCTTATTCAATTGCCGTGATGCACGGGGTGGAAACCGCCTGCCGGCGGCACGGCTACAGCCTGGTGGTGTGCAACACCGACCGTGATGACGAGCAGGAACGTCAGCACCTGGCGCTGTTGCGCTCGTACAACATCGAAGGGCTGATCGTGAATACCCTCGGCCATCACCGTGACGAACTCCACGAGCTGCACCGCGAGATGCCGTTGGTACTGGTGGACCGCAAAGTGGAAGGCCTGGACAGCGATATGGTCGGGCTGAACAACCCACAAGCTATCGAGATGGCGCTGGAGCATCTTCAACATCGTGGCTATCGCGACGTGCTGATGGTGACCGAACCGTATGACGGCACCAGTTCGCGGATCGAGCGGGTCAGCAGTTTTCAGGCGCAGATTGCCCAGCGCTCCGGGCTGACCGGGGCAGTGCAGGAAACCAGCGACGCGCTCGCTACTGATCTACAAACATTTTTAAACACCAAGGCTACCGGCCCCAAAGCACTGTTTTGCGCCAATGGCGTGGCGGCGCTGGCCTGCACGCTGGCCTTGCGCGAAATCGGGTGTCGGCTATTCGAAGATCTCGGGTTGATTGCCCTGGATGATCTGGATTGGTACCCGTTGGTGGGCAGCGGAATTACCGCCCTCGCCCAGCCGACGGCCGAGATCGGTGCGCGGGCGTTTGAGTGTTTGCTCAAGCGTTTGCGGGGGGATGTTGAGGTGACCCGCAGGCTGGATTTTGCGCCGGTGCTGGTTGAGCGCGGGTCTACCCGAGGGAATGGTGGTGTTTTGAGCTGACGCGTTCGCTGGCAAGCCAGCTCCCACAGGGTTTKTGTGG
>NZ_JABULD010000202.1:0-20270 GCF_014060985.1 Pseudomonas sp. MD195_PC81_125 | reverse complement strand
AAAGATCGCAGCCTCCGGCAGCTCCTACGAAAGGGAATGCGTTTCCCTGTAGGAGCTGCCGGAGGCTGCGATCTTTTGCTTTTAACGCCCGATCAGTCCGTCACGATCCGCGAGTGTTTCTGCGTGTCTTTCATGGTGATGTACACCAGCAACGACACCGCGATGCACGCGGTCACGTACCAGTAGTAACCGGTTTCCATGCCGATGCTCTTGAACCACAGTGCGATGTATTCGGCGGTGCCGCCGAAGATCGATACGGTCAGTGCGTACGGTAAACCGACGCCCAGCGCGCGGATTTCGGTCGGGAACAGTTCGGCTTTCACCACGGCGTTGATCGAGGTGTAGCCGCTGACAATGATCAGTGCGGCCATGATCAGGAAGAACGCGCCCCACCAGGTCTGGATGGTGTGCAGGGTCATCAGGATCGGCACGGTGAAGATCGTACCGAGCACGCCGAAAGCGATCAGGATCGGACGTCGACCGATTTTATCGGACAGGCCACCGATGATCGGTTGCAGGCACATGAACAGGAACAGCGTGGCGGCGGAAATGGTGGTCGAGTCGGAGATGCTCATGCCGACGGTGTTCACCAGGTATTTCTGCATGTAAGTGGTGTAGGTGTAGAACGCCAGCGTACCGCCCATGGTCAGGCCTACCACGGTGAGCAGCTCTTTCGGATGGCGCAGCAAGGTGCGCATGGCGCTTTCCTTGGACTTCTCTTTTTTGGTGAACGACTCGGTCTCTTCCATGCCGCGACGCAGGTACAGCGCGACGACCGCGCACAGTGCGCCGATGGCGAACGGAATACGCCAGCCCCACGCGTACAGCTGTTCGGTGGTCAGCAGGTTCTGCAGCACGATCAGCACGCCCAGCGCGATGAGCTGGCCGGAGATCAGGGTCACGTACTGGAAGCTGGAGAAGAAACCGCGACGTTCCTTGGTCGCCATCTCCGACAGGTAGGTGGCCGAGGTGCCGTATTCGCCGCCCACCGACAGGCCCTGCAGCAAACGGGCAAACACCAGCAGGATCGGCGCGCCGATGCCGATGGTTTCGTAGTTCGGGCTGAGGGCGATCAGCAAGGAGCCGAAGCACATCAGGTAGACCGAGGCCATCAAGGCTTTCTTGCGACCGACCTTGTCGGCGTAGAGGCCCATCAGCCAGCCACCGATCGGACGCATCAGGAAGCCCACGGCGAAGATCGCGGCGGTGTTCATCAGTTGCGCGGTGGTGGAACCGGCGGGGAAGAAGGTCTTGGCGAAGTACAGCGAGAAAGCGGCGTAGACGTACCAGTCATACCACTCGACCATGTTGCCGACCGAGCCGCTGAAGATCGATTTGATCCGGCTGGCGGTGGTTCTTGCTTTGGCGGGCGCGGCAGCCGACCCAAGGGGCAGGGCGTTGGAGTTATCCATTGAAGGATCCTTCGTTTAATTGTTTTTGTGGAGCGCGTTAAAACGCAGCCTGCCGGGGCTATAGCAGGAGCTGTGCCAACGGCGAGAGGGGCGGTTTAGACGGGGTGGCGGGATTTAATGAGCGGAAATCCGCTTATGGCTGGATTGTGGTGAGCGGAAAATTGCTCATTCAGACCGGTGGATCATCGTTGGCTGTGCCGGCCCCTTCGCGAGCAGGCTCGCTCCCACAGTGGTCGGTGGTGTTCACACATTCTGTGTTCAGCACAAAACCCTGTGGGAGCGTGGCTTGCCCGCGAAGAGGCCCGATCAGACACTGCAAAACTCAGCTGCCCGAAACAAACATCTCCCGACTCAGCCCATGCCGCTGCAGCTTTTCATTGAAGGTCCGGCGCGGTAGCTGCAACTCCTCCAGCACCGCTTTCACATCGCCCTTGTGCCGGGTCAGCGCTGCGCGCAGGCACTGCGCTTCAAACGCTTCCTGCTGCGCGGCGAGGGACTGGCCGGGGTCGATGCCCTGCACCGGCTCATCCAGCCCCAGTACCTGGCGCTCGGCAACGTTGGCCAGTTCCCGCACGTTGCCCGGCCAGTCGTGGCTGAGCAGGTGACTCAATTGCGCTCCGGAGAGTGGCGCAAAGGTGCGGCCCAGACGCTGGGCGGCGCTGAAGGCGAAGGATTCGAACAGCAGCGGGATGTCTTCGCGCCGATCACGCAGCGGCGGCAGACGCAGCTCGGCGACGTTCAGACGATACGCCAGGTCTTCGCGAAAACGTCCGGCCCGGGCCTCGTCCAGCAGATCAGGTTTGGTCGCGGCAACGATGCGCAAGTCGACACGAATGCTCTGATTCGACCCGAGGCGCTCCAGCTTCTGTTCCTGCAGCACTCGCAGCAATTTCACTTGCTGGGCCATTGGCATGCTTTCGATTTCATCAAGAAACAGCGTGCCGCCGTCGGCGTATTCCAGCTTGCCGATACGCTTGCCGGAAGCCCCGGTGAACGCGCCACTTTCGTGACCGAACAATTCGGCTTCGAACAACTGCTCGGGGATCGCCGCGCAGTTCAGCGCGACGAAGGGCTTGTCGGCGCGCGGGCCGAAATCATGCAGGCAACGCGCGATCAGTTCCTTGCCGCTGCCGGTTTCGCCACGGATCAGCACGTTGACCGGCAGCGCCGCCAGATCCAGCACCTGGCGGCGCAAGGGTCTGCATGCCACGGGACACGCCGAGCAGCGTCGCATCGAGGCGGGCGCGGTGGTCGGCTTGCTCGTGCAGGGCGCGGTTTTCCAGGACCAGCCGACGCTTGTCGAGTGCGCGGCGCAGGCTGCCAAGCAGGGTCTCCGGGCTGAACGGTTTTTCCAGGAAGTCGTAGGCACCGTCACGCATGGCTTCGACCGCCATCGGCACATCGCCGTGACCGGTCAGCAGAATCACCGGCAGATCGGCATCACGTTTCTGCACTTCGGCCAGCAATTGCAGGCCACTGAGCCCGGGCATGCGTACATCGCTGAGGATCACCCCGGGAAAGTGCGCCGGCAGGGCCGCGAGGCAATCTTCGGCGCGGCTGAACAGCTGCACCTCGAACCCCGAAAGACTCAGCCATTGCTCGACGGCATTGCGAATGCTGCTTTCGTCATCGACGACCATCACTGAATTGAGCATCAGAGGTGTGCCTCCAGATCGATCGGCAGGGTCAGGGCAAACACCGCACCGGCTTCGCCATTTTCCACGCTCAGACGCCCGCCGGATTCGTGCACGATAGCGAAGGATACCGCCAGCCCCAACCCCAGACCGTCGCCGACCGGTTTGGTGGTGAAGAACGGGTCGAACACCTGATTCAGGTGTTCTTCGGCAATCCCGCCGCCATTGTCGATCACACTCAGGCGCCACAGCTGTTCGTCGGCCTCCAGACGGATTTCCAGACGCTTGCACGGTTTGCCTTGCATCGCATCGAGGGCGTTGCGCAGCAGGTTGATCAGCACCTGTTCGAGGCGGATCGCATCGCCGCGCACCCACGCCGGGCGCGTCAGGTGCAGCACCAGGCTGACCTGTTCATCGCGCAGACGGGCGTCGAGCAATTGCAGCGATTGATCGACCACCGTCGCCAGATCCAGGCGTTCGCGCAGGCCGCTGGGGCTCTTGCGGGCGAAGGTTTTCAGATGGCCGGTGAGCGACGCCATGCGCGTGAGCATGTCGTCCACCGGTTTGAGCGCCTTGTAGGCGTCATCGACACGGCCATGCTCGAGCAGCAGGCGCAGGGTCGCCAGTTGCATGCGTTGCGCAGTCAGCGGTTGATTGATTTCGTGGGCCAGGGCGGCGGACATTTGCCCCAGCGCCGCCAGTTTGGCCGATTGCACCAGACCGTCCTGCGCGGTGCGCAGATCGCGGGTGCGTTCCTCCACCAGTTGTTCGAGTTCTTCGCGGTTGCGCTGGCGGACTTTCGACAGACGCCAGCGCTGATTGAGAAACAGCAACAGAAACACCAGCGCCAGCCACACTCCCGCGGCGGCCAGCCCGGCGTTGCGCAAGTCCTCGAAGGCCACTTGCGGGCGGCGCAGCAGGTGCAGGGTCCAGCCTTCGGTGGTCAGCGGCAGCGATTCCCACAAGTAATCCGCCGTTCCGTCCGGGCCTTCGACCCGGCGCAAGTCGCTGTTGTCGTCGAAGTGACGCAGCGACAGATGCGTCAGCGGGACCAGCGATTGTTTGTCGTACTGCCGCGTACGCTTGATCTCGGCCATGTCGCGGCTGTCCAGCGGCCTTAATGAGCGGTAGCGCCAGCCGGGCTGGTTGGCGATGAAGATGATCCCGCGCGCATCGCTGACCAGTAACGTGTCACTGCCCTGGCTCCATTCGCGCTCAAGCTCGGGGAACTCCAGTTTGACCACCATCGCCCCGAGGAACTCGGCGTTGTCGCCCAACACGGCGCTGGACAGAAAATAACCGGGAATGCCGCTGGTCACGCCCACCGCATAAAAGCGCCCGCTGCCCTGAGTGCGGGTCTGGCTGAAGTACGGACGAAAACCGTAGTTGTGGCCGACGTAACTGCTTGGCAGGCGCCAGTTGCTGGCGGCCACCGCGAGGCCAGTGTGATCGAGCAGTTCGAGGGTCGAGGACTGCGCCGCGCCGTTGATCTGCTCCAGCTTCAGGTTCAGCGCGTTCTGTTGCTCAGCACCCACTGGCCCGGCCAGCGCGCCGCG
This sequence comes from Pseudomonas sp. MD195_PC81_125, assembly GCF_014060985.1. Classification (NCBI taxonomy): domain Bacteria; kingdom Pseudomonadati; phylum Pseudomonadota; class Gammaproteobacteria; order Pseudomonadales; family Pseudomonadaceae; genus Pseudomonas; species Pseudomonas sp. MD195_PC81_125. The sequence continues at coordinate 15,668 of NZ_JABULD010000202.1, read as the reverse complement.
CAATTGCGGATCCAGCGCCAGCACGGCGGGCAGGGCGCGGTAGCGGTCGATCAGGGTATGCAGTGAATTGGCATACAACGCCAATTGCTGGCTGGCACGGGTGGCGTCTTCCTCCAGCGCCTGACGCTCGGCGTGGCGGATGGCAAGGGCCGCCGCGATGGCCGCACCGGCAATGATCAGCAGGGTGTACAACGTCAAACGCAGGGTACGAGAAGTCGGCAGCATGCTGGACTGATGGATAAGGGGACGGGCGGGCACGATAGCATGGGGCCGGCGATCCTGTTCGCTTCATGTGTCAGCGGATCAGACCGTAGTGAACTGACGGGATCTGGAACGCAATATCGTGCGCGTGTATTCCAGCTCGTAGATCACGGCCGCCGTGGCCTGCCATAGATTTTGCGGAGTATCGCCTTCGTTTCGGCCCAATAGCCCATAGGTATTGATTGCCGTCAAACCTGCGCTCTCGAAGGCTTTTTCGATATCCAGCATGTTGGCAGACAAATAATCGATCAGGCCGCTCGCATTGGCGATGCCCTTGGCCATTTTTTCAGCGCTGAGCTCATGACTTGCTCCGGCGATTTCATGGCCTATTTCAATTGCACCCAACAGTGCCCCCGCCGTGGCGCTGATTTCAGCGGCAGCTTGCGGCAGCATTTCCTTGGCGCCAACACTGATCAGAGTGGACGCCACTTCCTTGGAGCCCTTGAGCACGCCCTTCTGCGTATCGGGGATCATTTTCGCGTACTTTTGCTGCAGGTAATTGATCGGTGCCATGGTTTTATATTCGGCTTTCTCGACAATTTTTTCTTTGGACAGACGGCTGGCCTTGAATTTGACAGACGCGCTGGTGCCAGTGCGTTCTGCGGCGTAATCCCACAATCCGCTGATCAGTTTCTTCGCGCCAATGCCCATTGCAATCCCTACGACGTTACCTGCGCCGGGAGCGACGGCGCCCAGCGCCTGGGCGCCGATACCGACCAGAATGCCGCCGCCGTAGGCCACGACTTGGCCGGTCAGGTGTACACCGGTGCGGCGCAGGACGGCCCCGGCAAATTGCCCCGTCGAGCGCTGGTTGAGTACCTGTTGCTGGGCATCCAGACCGCGACGCAGCGACAGCGCCAGAATGTTCAGATGACGATCGACCTGTTGTGACAGGCTGACCCGATCCCGGTAACGCTGCTTTTTCTCTTTGCTCAGTGCCTTTCTCTGATCGCGCTGAGCGGTGGTTTCGATAAACCTGTCCAGGGTCTGGCCGTCGGTGTCGATGTGGCCAATCGGATTGTTGGCGACAAAGGCATACAGGTTCAGCCCGTCGATATCCAGGGCCGGATCAGCGCTGACCCAGCGTTGCAACCACGGTGCGTAATAGCGTGCGCCATAGTAATAAAGGCCGCTGCTGTCCATTTCCCGGCCTGAATAGCGAATGGTTTTGTAGCCGACTTCCAGTGCCGAGCGCGTCGCCAGCCAGGCGGTTCCACCAAATGCGTAGTAATGCTCCAGGCTGATCACGTCAGCTTGCCGATCAAGCTCCAGTGCGCAAGAACCAAGATGGTCATCAAGGTTATAGCGCAGTTGATCGGCTTCGATGCCGGACGGTCGGCCATTGAGCCAGTGCAGGCAACGTGCGCCTGGAAGATTGATGACATGCAGTTGCTGCCCGTCACTGCGGCTGTGGATTTCCAGGCCTGGCAGGTAACGTACCTCGTGACGGTGGGTGACGGACGGGGTGTGGCTCAGCGAGCACTTGTAGATGCGCTCACCTTGGCTGTAACGGTAGGTTTCAACGTCGTCGGGCAAGCCGTTGCTGTGTTGCAGCAAGGTCACGCGAGTCAGTTGATCACGACTGTCCCACGCCAGAGGCTGAGCGCCGGGTTGCAGTTTCAACTGGTTACCGTGCTCGTCGAAGTGATCGCTGAACACCGGGTCGGGATCAGCGGATTTGCAGCGCACCCCACGATTGCTGTTCGGGTCGATCTTCATCAGTTGAGTGAAATTGTGGCCTTCGCGCACATGCACAAGCTCGACGAGGTTGTTTCCCGCGTCATATGCATAATGTTCGGTGTAGTTGTAGCGTCGTCCCGGATCCACAGGCTGGATCGGTTGCGGTAAACCGGGTGACTGCTGCGGGATCTCGCCTTCGAAGCCACGACTTTCGCTCAACCGATACAACGAGTCGTAGACAAAGTGGCGATCACCCTCGACGCGCTGATTGGCAAAATACACCGTGGCCAGGGTGCGGTCCTCGATACGCAGGATATTGCCGACCGAGTCGTAGGTGTAGCGCAAGTCTTGCAGCGGTTTTTCCTGATCCTTGCCGGCCAGCAGATGCAGCAGCCGACCGTCAGCAGGATCGTAGACGCGGCGGCTGCGAACACCATTGCCGGCCAGTTGTTCCAGCGGCTGGCCCGAGGCGTTGTATGCGGCAGCGTCGAGCACCGGTTGCGCTGCGTCAGCCCCGGCTATCCACAGTGATATCCGACTGGACTGGCCGGCGACATCGTAGCTGGAGCATTGTCGGTGACCACCGGCATCGGTGACTTGCACCACATTGCCGCGTGCGTCGAAATCCATACGAGTGATGAACGCCGCCGTCTCGCCAGACAGCGTAAGGGTTTCACCCATGGCCTTGCCATGCAGGCTGTATCCGTCGACCATCACCGTGGCGCCCGGGTCGGCGCTTTCGCTCAGCTCACCGCGCAGGTTATGCCCGGGGTCGGCATTGTGATCGGCATAGCTGTAGCGCTCGACGTCGACTTGCGCATCTTCAGTGACGGCGATCAACCGCATCATCGGGTCGTATCGATAGCGCCATTGCTTGCCGCGCTGGTCTTGGCGTTGCAACACTTCATTGGCCAGACCGGGCAGATTGACGCGCCAGCCGGAATCGACGCTGTCGACTTTCAGTGGTTCGCCGTCCAGACGGTAGGCGGTGGTCAGGCAGGGCATCGGGAGCCGTGGGTCATATTGTTCGATCAGACGGCCGTTGGGGTCGTAGCATTGGCGGGTGATCTGGCATTGGACTTCGGCGTCCACCACCGTCCGCAGATAAGCAACGTTTCTGGCCGGCAGCCCCCTGGGATCGTGAGCCGACAGGGTGGGCGTTCGCCAGTGCACTGAAGGACTCATGCCCGCCCCTCTGAGAAACGGATCATTCAGGCTGCCTTTTTCCGGGTTCGGCGCTGCGCCAGCAAGAACTGATTGTCAGTAGTGCCCATCGCTTTGTACGCCGTCATCATGTCTTGAGAGCGCTTGATAGTGGACAGCGTAAAACGGGTCAGACGACGCAGGTCCGAGCGAGCGATGGGAGCCAGGGTCTCTACCGATGTCATGTGGTTGATGTTCGGCAGTGAGTTGGCCGGGTAAACGATGTCGGTGCCCAGCGCATCGAATGCATTTTCTGCCCAGCCGGCACGTTGTTCTACCGCCGATTTCCAGTCATCGAGCATTGTGTCTATTTTCTGGATCTTTACCGGATCAAGGCGGTTTTTGATGTCTTCTGCTTCTACTGCCCGGGCAAACATGTTCTGTGCTGCGGGGATGATCGAGATCCACGAAGCCATGAGCCGGCCCATGATGAAGGAGGGGTTGAGTACCGCATCCAGGCCCGGATGAATCAGCTCGTCCTTCACGTTTCGCCAGGAGCTGATGTCCTTGGCGCCTGCTCGGATGCCCAGCTTGTGATCAATGGCCTTGACCGAGATCTGCGAGGTTTGCGGAATCAGTGGGCCCGTTCTGAGACCGGCGCTGTTGGCGATCGGATCTATCATGGCCGTGGCGGAGTCGCCGCCAATATTGCCGCCGATCACCCCCCCCGGTCGTGGTGTAAGGCGTGGTGCCAGGCATATTGGGAATCACCAGGTCAACCAGCTTGCCGCCTGCGACACCGCCCTCATAGCCGACGACCCCTCTCACGACTTCGCCTGCCATGTTCAGTGCCAGATTCATTGCCACACCCTCCTCATGGAGAATGTTGTGGATTTGCCCCGCCACCTGCGTGGAATGTCCCTGGACGCTGGAAAGAAAGGCTGAATACAGCATGATCACACTTTCCGCCTTGTTGTTTCCGTCAGGATCCACATAGCGCAGCGGATTGTTACCCACGAACGCAAACCGGTTTGGCCCATCGACATCTCCCGCCGGATCCGCACTGAGCCATCGTTGCAACCACGGCGCGTAATACCGCGCACCGTAGTAATACAAACCGCTGACATCCATTTCCTTGCCTGAATAGCGCAGCGTCTTGTAGTCAATCTCAACCGCCGAATGCGCGCTCATCCACGCGGTCGCACCGAACGGGTAATAGCCTTCGTGGCTGATCAGGCGCGCCTGCTGGTCCAGTTCCATCACGCATGAGCCCAAGTGGTCATTGAGGGTGTAACGCAACTGGTTGTCGGCAACGCCCGGCGGTTTTCCGCTGAGCCAATGCAGGCAAACGACATGGCCGCCGCCGGTGGCGAGACTGATGACGTGCAGTTGCTCCGTGTTGTCCTTGCTGCGGATTTCCAGTCCGGGCAGGTAGCGCACTTCGTGGAAATGCCGGGTAGAACCGCTGTAGGTGTCATGGCGTTTGTAGACACGCGCGCCTTGGCTGTAGTGATAGAACTCGGCGTCATCCGGGCCGTTTTCGCGTTGGACCAGAGTCACCGAAGCCAGTTGATCGCGGGCGTCCCAGCGTAATGTCTGTCCCGGTTGCAGGGCCATCAGGTTGCCGTGGCGGTCGAATAACCGTTCGAAATCCGGTGCGGGATCACCTTCTGTCCAGCGCACACCGCGATTGCTTGCTGCGTCGATATGCATCAACCGGGTCTGGCAGGCGCCTTCGCGCACATGACGCAGTTGCGTCAGGTTGCCGCCGTGATCGTAGCGGTAGGTCTGCAGGTAATTGCGCCGATCCCTGGGATCGCTGGGCTGCGGTCGGCCGGGAATGTCGCCGGGGGTGGCATCGTCGTAACCGCTGGCGCTGATCAGCCGATACAACGAGTCGTAATGAAACGCGCGTTCGCCGTCGACCCGCTGGTTGGCGAAATAGCTGGGAGTGAATACGTTGTCGAGGATGCGTGTCGGGTTGCCGACCGGATCGTATTCATAACTGATGTCCTGCAGGGGTGGCTGCGCACCTTTTCGCGCCCATTGCCGCTGCAGACGCCCTGTGCCTGGCTCGTAGTCCCAGTCGCTGGCAATGCCATTGCCGGCCTGTTGTTTGATGATTTGTCCGACGGCGTTGAACTGCGTGTCGAGCAACACCTCCTGCCAGGTGTGGTCGCCGGCCAGCAGCAGTTGTAACTGTTTGAGTTGGCCGGCGACGTCGTAGCGCAATTGCTGACGATGGCCGCCAGCGTCGGTCTGTTCCAGCATCGCGTCCAGCGGGCTGAAAATACGCTGAGTGAGAAATTCCCGGGCATCGGTAAAGGTGCGGCTTTCGCGCAGTGTCTGACCGGCCAGGCTGTAGCTGGTCAGGTGCAGGCTGCCGGACGGGTCGATTTGTTCCAGTAATCGGCCGCGCTGGTTGTGCTCGGGCGGAGCACTGGCATCGGCATAGGTAAAGGTGCCACTGAGCGTGTCGGCGCTGTTGCTGATCGCCACCAGGCGCAGCAGCTCATCGTAGCGGCTGCGCCAGTGCACGCCGCGCGCGTCCCAGCGCTGCACGGTTTGCCCGGCCAGCCCGGGCAGACTCAGGCGCCAGCCGGCGTCGACGTTGCTGACCTTGAGTGGCTGGCCGTTGAGGTCGTAGAGGTGAGTAGTGCTCGGGCCGCTCAGGCGTGGATCGAACTGCGCCACCAGACGCCCGGCCATATCGTGCTGTTGGCGAGTCACCAGGGCCTGGGCCGTCTCATCGGCCCGTGCGCGCAGATAACCAACCTGACGCAGCGGCAAGCCGCGACCGTCGATCACGACGAGCGATGGCGTGCGCCGATGGAGATTGGCGCTCATCAGTGCAGCATCCGTGGTGAAGCCGACGCCTGCTCAGCGGTTTCGTCGGTGTCGTTGAAGTCTTCGCTGGTCTGATACCACGGATGATAAGTCTCGCGAGAAAAGTAGCCTTTGGCGTTGATCAGCTTGACCGGACGCCCCAGCGGGTCATAGAACAGTTGATCGAAGTAGCCGTACCGTCGCAGCGATTGATCATTGACGTAACCGTGAGCGTCGGCAAAAAACGGCCGGAACTGCCGCACGGCCAGGCCCTTGTTGTTGTATTCGACCCGGGCACTGACCCGCCAGCGTGACTCGGCGTGTTCCTCGCGCAACTGTCCGCGATCGACGATCAGTGACCCATCAGCGGCCACTACACAGGCGATTCCGGGTTCGACCCGTTGCAGGGTTTGCAACGCGCGGCCAAAACCGTCCACGTAGCTGATGGTGATCTGCACTTGTGCCGCCACCGGATCATCGGGATAGCGGTCGGCACTCAGCGTCGCGCTGTGCACCGGTGTGCGCGCAACCGCGTTGATGAGTTCACGCAGTGCCTGTTCGGCGGGTGTCGGCGCCGTCAATTGCGCCAGCCGTCGGCGCGCGCTGGCGCGAATGTGCAGGCTCGGCAAGACATCGCCGCTGGCCAGCCATTGGTCAAGCAGTTGCGGCGTTGTGTTGACCTGTGTCGGCAACCGTCCCATCCAGCTGAACAAATCCCTGTGCAAGGTGCTGGCCGCTTTTTGTACGGTCGCCTGCGGGTTGGCAATCGCGGCGTCCGGGCCTGGATCTACTGGGCGAACGTATTCGTCGAGCGGTCGAAAACCGGCAGCGACAGCGTTTTCTGTGCCATGGAAGCTGGTCGCAAAAGGTTGGCCGGAAGGTGCATAGAGCGCTTCCTGAATGTTCTCGTTGGCATCGATGATGCGCACTGGCTGCAGAGCATGGCGATCGTATTCGCAGCGGGTGATGCAGCCATCCGGCAGTTCGACGCTGATGACCAGCAGGCGATACTCGTCGTATTGCGCCTCGGTCCAGCCGTGGCTCAGGGTTTCGCGATACGCAAGGACCCGAAAGAAATCCTTGGCCTCGGCGTACTTCGCGTAGTTGTAATGCGCGGACCAAAGGCTTTCGGCGTTCGCGTTTACCGCCGTGTCGTCGAACAGTAGCGGCATGGGTGTGTAACCGATGTTCGCCAGCTCCTGCAGGATATCGAACGGTGGCGGCAGAACGTCGTAGGCGGCGAGGGCCGTCTTGTCAAAGCTGGCCATTTCCAGCGGCCCTGTCAGCGCTTCAAATTCTGCCGAGCCGTCGGGCAGCAGACTGCCGTCTTCTGTCTTGATATAGCGCTGCACGGTTTGTCCGGTCAGCACCCGCAGGGCATTCCACTCGGGCGAGCGGACATGTTCCTTGAGTGACTCCCAGTTTGTCTCTTGCGGGTTGAGACCCGATGGCAGGTCGCCGTTGGGCAATACCAGGGCATTGCGGCGTTGCTGCCAGGGCAGGTGGAGGCGCCATTGTTGCGGGTTCCTGTCCAGATTGATCGAGCGTGCGCGTGTTTCGTCGAGATAAAAAAAAACGCTGCGCCGGGTCATGCGCGTCCCGCCACCACTGTTGCTCGTCGGGGTCGCTGAAAGGCGGGGGATCGTCAGGCAGGCGCCGTCGTGCATAACTGATGGTCAGGCTGTGAGTGGCGTGGCCGTATTCGCTGCTGGCGAGCAAGATTTCATGACGGCACAACGGGTCGTCAATGAAACCATCGTACTGATAGCTAAGTTTTTCCAGGGGCTGTACCAGCAACACGGCTGCCGATCCCCGCTGCCCCGCGGGCAAGACATCTCGCACCCGATAACGAAACTCCTCTACCGCACAGAGCCGTGTATTGGCCGGCTCGTCAGTGCCGGTCCAGGTTTCGATGCGGGCGACGGCGCCGACCAGCGCGCGCGCGATTGCATGGCGTACGCCTTCGTCCTCTGGCGTTACGGGTTCATCGTATTCATCACCGGGGTGATAGCGACTGAAGACGGTGGGTCGCAAATCAACTGCGTCACGGTCACCGTCGAAGTAGCCGTACCTTGATCGATCCATCGCCTGCCCGGTCAAGAACCAGGTACAGACCCGCACCGGTGCTGTGAAGCCAGCTTCGTCATCGCCCGCCGAACGTTCGCTGTCGGTCTGCTGCAGGTGACCGAAACCACGAAATTCACGCTCGGTGCTGTCGTAGACGCCTTCGCGATAGACGCACGATTGAGTCAGGCAATTGCCGGTAATTTCATCCAGTTGGCGTTGCCGGCTGACGACTTGAACCGCGAACGGTAAATGGCACACCGGTATTTCCCCGGGATGCTCGACTCGCCACTGCTGCTTTTCATCCAGCCATTCCTGGGCAGAGCTGCGGTAGACCACCTGCGTGGCGCAGCCCATGTTGTTGTTGGTCGCGGTCAGCAAATAAGGCTTGGCTGCGACGAAGTCGTAGCGCCAGTGCTGCGGGGTCATGTGCGGCACCGTCAGGATCAGGCTGGCACAACCCAGGCCTTGCAGGTCGGCGAAAGTGACCTGACACAGACGGTCGTAACTCACGCCTGGCGGCCACGGCACGAAGACGGGCGTCTGTTCCAGGCCATTGCCGCCGCGATTGAGGTAGATCTCGAAGCCGGCGGTTTTCAGATATATCAAGGCCGGTGCGCCGGAGCCGTCGAGGTCGGCGATCCGCAGTTGCTCGACGTTGAATTCGTCGTACAGGAAGGGCAGGGCACTGATCACCCGGCCTTCGCCGAATTTGCCATGCCCCAGATTGGGCCAGCATTTGATTTCGTTGTGCCGGATCCGGCACAGCTCGCTCATGTCACTGCCGAGCATGTTGCCCAGAAACACCAGTTCTGTGGGGGCGTTGCCGAACAGCGGCAGACTGTCCTCATTGTCTTCGCGAGGCACCTCTTCGGCGCTGGAAAATCCCTGCTCCCGGCGATTGGCATACAAGCGCACCGCGCGCGGACCGATCAGTGCCAGCGAGTTGAGGCCGTCACCGACCAGGTCGCCGAGCTGCGAAAGTGTGTTGAAAAATTCCAGCGGCATGCCGTTAAACGCGATGAATGGCGCCCAGCTGCGGTCGGCATTCAACGTGCGATATCCGCTGATGCCCGGTTCGGCAACGCTCCAGTCCAGTCGCCCGTTGCCGGTCAGGTCGAGCAAGATCTGCCGGGCGGCGCCGTCGCGTCTGGCCACCGGGATCTGTTCCAGTTCAGTCCAGGGCGCATAGGTGATGGCGTCAGGTCCCGCCATTGCACGAAGCGGTTCGCGGTAATACCAGCACTGATCGTAGCGGCAGAGAAATCCCGGTAGACCTTCGCCGTACAGGTCGAGGCACTGGTAAAACTGGCCATCCTCAACGCCCGGCATATTGTCTTCGGCAAACATCCGGGTCGGGATTTTATTGATCGCGAAGGGCGAGTAATCAAACTCCACCGGCGGTGTCGTCTCCAGCGCGCCGCTGGCATCGAAGGCCTGATAGTGAGCGGCGTTGATCCGGTTGTAAGTCCACGGATCGGAGGGTGACGGGTATTCGAGCAGCAGCCGCCGCACCAGCAGTGGATCCGCACCGGCAGGCCGCGAGAAGTTGTGGAACATCAGGATTTGTCGGCACAGGCGCCGCGTACCCAGCTCGAAACCCTGACCGAAGGTGGAGAACGGATCCCGGCGTTTATCCCAGACAGCCAGGCTGTCGCCAGCGTACACCGGAGCCTCTGTCAGTGAACGGGTGCGCTCGCCGTAATCGAACAACAGATGGAAATGCCAATCCAGTTCGGCCGGATCCTCCACTATCCAGCTGTACAAATGCTGGCTGGCCGTGACGTTGCCATAGAACACCGCGCGCAAGTAGCGCTGGGCGCGGTAATCGTGAATCGGGTCGAGGTCCTGATCATCGGCCAGATAGGCAAAGCAGATGTGCTCGCCAAGCGGGTTCATGCTCTCGCACAACAACCAACTGCCGACGCGAAGTGCATCGTCCGGATCGGCCCGGCGCGAGGCGCGGGTCTTGCCGTATACCTGCAGTGAACCGTCCGCGCCGTGGATCAGCCAGAAGGGTGGCTCGGCTGCCGTTTTTTGTCGCCCCGTTGCCAGCGCTCGCGGAGCGCAAAGTCACGTTCGACCCGCGGCCAGTAACGCACGACGTTGTGATAGCCGACTTCAATTCCGTTGTAGGATTTTTCAAGGCGCGACTTTACTGTGCCGTCGTCGTTGAGTTCCAGCAGCCACACCTCACCATCATCACCGATGATTTCATCGAGATCGCTATAACGCGGTACCCCTTTTGCGGTACCACGGCTGATCTGAGCAATGCCCAGGCTCCAGCCGATGCCGAACGGCCCGTTGCCGGTCTGACTGCTGTACGTCAGCGACAGTTGCGGATCCCAGCCACGTCCGGCGGATAGCGGCAGTGGCAGTTCAAATGTAGCCGCGCCAGTGGCACCCACTGCCCCCCAGCTTTTGCCGATCGTTGTGATCGACGCGCTGCTGGCGATGGACGGGGTGATGATGCTCAGCTCTTGATCGGCCATGGTCGGATCCATTGCACACGCGAAGCACGTGCGTGGACAGACGCTACCAACAAGTGAGAAGTACGTAACCTGTCAGATCTGACAGGTGCCAAAGGGCTTTGAATGTGCAGGGCACAAAAAAAGGCCGGCCCGTCAGATGACGGGCCGGCCTTGTTCATGCTGCGAAACGCTTACTGCACTTCTACCGCCAGGCTTTCGGCGATCTTCTGCTGCCAGATCGCCGGGCCGGTGATGTGTACCGACTCACCGTTGCTGTCCACCGCGACGGTGACCGGCATGTCCTTGACCTCGAACTCGTAGATCGCTTCCATGCCCAGTTCGGCGAAGGCCAGCACCTTGGACTTCTTGATGGCCTGGGCCACCAGGTAAGCGGCACCGCCCACGGCCATCAGGTACACAGCCTTGTTGTCCTTGATCGCTTCGATCGCGGTCGGGCCACGCTCGGACTTGCCGATCATGCCCAGCAGGCCGGTCTGCTCCAGGATCTGACGGGTGAACTTGTCCATCCGCGTCGCGGTGGTCGGGCCTGCCGGGCCCACCACTTCGTCACCGACCGGATCCACCGGGCCGACGTAGTAGATAAAGCGACCTTTCAGATCCACCGGCAGGGTTTCACCCTTGTTCAGCATCTCGACCATGCGCTTGTGCGCCGCGTCGCGACCGGTGAGCATCTTGCCGTTGAGCAGGACGGTTTCGCCCGGCTTCCAGCTCTGCACTTCTTCCGGGGTCAGGGTGTCGAGGTTGACGCGACGGGCCGACGGGCCGGCTTCCCAGACGATTTCCGGGTAGGCATCCAGCGATGGCGCTTCCAGCGATGCCGGGCCAGAACCGTCGAGCACGAAGTGCGCGTGACGGGTGGCGGCGCAGTTCGGGATCATGCACACCGGCAACGAAGCGGCGTGCGTCGGGTAGTCCATGATCTTCACGTCGAGCACGGTGGTCAGGCCACCGAGACCCTGGGCGCCGATGCCCAGCTGGTTGACCTTCTCGAACAGCTCCAGACGGATCTCTTCGATACGGTTCTGCGGGCCACGGGCTTTGAGTTCGTGGATGTCGATGGATTCCATCAACACTTCCTTGGCCATGACCGCGGCTTTCTCGGCGGTGCCGCCGATGCCGATGCCGAGCATGCCTGGTGGGCACCAGCCGGCGCCCATGGTTGGAACGGTCTTCAGTACCCAGTCAACGATCGAGTCGGACGGGTTGAGCATGGCCATTTTCGACTTGTTCTCGGAACCGCCGCCCTTGGCCGCCACGTCCACTTCCACGGTGTTGCCCGGGACGATGGAGTAGTGGATGACCGCCGGGGTGTTGTCCTTGGTGTTTTTGCGAGCGCCCGCCGGGTCGGCGAGGATCGAGGCTCGCAGGACGTTTTCTGGCAGGTTGTAGGCGCGGCGCACGCCTTCGTTGATCATGTCGTCCAGGCTCATGGTCGCGCCATCCCAACGTACGTCCATGCCCACACGTACGAACACGGTGACGATGCCGGTGTCCTGGCAGATCGGGCGGTGGCCGGTGGCGCACATGCGCGAGTTGATCAGGATCTGTGCGATCGAATCACGGGCCGCTGGCGATTCTTCGCGCAGGTAGGCTTCGTGCATCGCCTGGATGAAATCCACGGGGTGGTAGTAGGAAATGAATTGCAGGGCGTCGGCAACGCTCTGAATCAGGTCATCTTGCTTGATCACGGTCATGAGTCGCGCTCCTCTAAAAGACGGGAACATTCAATAAGGTGCTTGCAGCTTGGGTGCATCGGTCGGTTGCAAGCACCTTTCAAGGCACGCCGGGGCTGCTGGCGCGACGCTAAAAAGGCGCGGCAGTATACCGCGCCTCGGTGGTGGGCACACATTGGCTTTTGGTCGGATAAACATTGTGGCGAGGGGATTTATCCCCGATCGGCTGCGCAGCAGCCGTAAATCCTGTGCACCCGGTTTGTCTGAGGGATTACAGGGGGCCGCTTCGCGCCCCATCGGGGATAAATCCCCTCACCACAGGTCTTCATGGGGCATTGATGGGTCATGCATTTGACGTCAATTTTTGGCGCCGAAAATCGGTGGTCATTTATCGACCGCCCCTCTAAAGTGGCATCCGGTCTGTAGAGTAGGACACTCGGTCAGCCTCCTATCGCACGGTGAGTCAACGATTGACCCATAACGCCATTCAACGTCTTTTGCTCAAACGCTTCGCCCTCGCTGCGGCCACCTATGGATTGGCTTTGCTGTTGTTGTGGCTGGCATTTTTCACCGGACATTACCCGCAATCATTGAACAGCGTGGCCATCGGCAGTGCGCTGGTGGTGATCTGCCAGGCCACGTTGTTTGCGCTGTTCTGGTCCGGGCACAATCAGCGCTTTGCCGACCCCAGCCTGACCGAAGCGCAAGTGCTGCTCGGGCTCGGCTGGCAGACCTGGCTGATCGCTCATCTGGACGAAGCACGTGGCGCGTTTCTGGTGTTCTACGTGCTGATCCTGTTGTTCGGCCTGTTTCATTTATCCCGGCGCGCGTTCATTCGTTGCGCGCTGCTGGTGTTCTTCAGTTTCTGTGCGATCACCCTCTGGGACGGCTATCACTTCCGTCTGCCGGATCCGGCAATGGCGGCGTTGCAGGTGTGCATTCTGGCGATGGTGCTGGCCTGGCTGGTGATCTACGCACGCTTTGTCCAGGTGTCACGGCAACGCATGCGCCAGCGCCGGTTTGCCCTGCAGGCGCATCAGGACACCCTGCGCGGGATGATGCGCCAGCTCGAAGATCTGGTGGCCACCGATGAGTTGACCGGGCTGTTCAACCGCCGGCATTTTCTGCGTCTGGCTTCCCGCGAACTCGACGACATGGAGCCGGGTGTGGTTCACGGCCTGGCGCTGATCGATCTCGACCATTTCAAGCGCATCAACGATTTGCACGGTCATGCCGCCGGCGATCAGGTGTTGCAGGCCTTCGCCGGTGTGGCGGGTGCCTGCCTGCGTGACGGCGACGTACTGGCGCGTTACGGTGGCGAGGAATTCGTGGTGTTGCTGCCCGACTGCGATGCCGAACGCCTGACGGCTTGTTGTGAACGCCTGCGCATTGCTTTCACTGATGTCGAACTGGTGGGGCTGAACGTGCGCAACCTCAGCCTGTCGGCAGGCATGACCCTGCTGGAACTGGGTGATGATCTGGACGACGCCTTGCAGCGCGCCGATCAGGCGCTGTACCGGGCCAAGCGCGACGGGCGCAATCGCTGTGCCGCGGCATGGGAGAATGTAGATGCCTGAACTTAGGGTCGGTGACCGGCAATGGTCGGTGGCGGCGGGCAGCAATTTGCTCGACGCGCTGAATCAGCACGGCGTCGCGGTGCCTTACAGTTGCCGCGCCGGCAGTTGCCATGCCTGTCTGGTGCAGTGCGTGAACGGCTTGCCCACCGACAGTCGTCCGGACGCCTTGAGTGCCGAACAGCGCCAGGAAGGCTGGCGACTGGCCTGTCAGTGCCAGGTCACGCAAGACTTGCACGTGCACACGTTCGACCCGCTCACTGACGGTCGCCCGGCGCTGGTCGAGGCGCTGGACTGGCTCAGCGACAACGTACTGCGTTTGCGCCTGACCCCGCAACGACCGCTGCGCTACAGCGCCGGGCAGCATCTGGTGTTGTGGATCAAGCACATCGCCCGGCCATATTCGCTGGCGAGCCTGCCGCAGGAAGACCGCTATCTCGAATTCCACCTCGACTGTCGGCAGCCCGGCGAATTCAGCGATGCGGCGCGGCGCCTGCAGATCGGCGACCCGATCCGCCTCGGCGAGCTGAGCGGCGGCGCCCTGCATTACGACCCGGACTGGCACGCCCGCCCGCTGTGGCTGCTGGCCGCCGGCACCGGGCTGGGGCCGTTGTTCGGCGTGCTGCGCGAAGCCTTGCGTCAGGATCACCAAGGCGCCATCCGCCTTATTCATCTGGCCCATGACGCGCGTGAGCACTATCTGGCCAAACCTCTGGCGGCGCTCGCTGCGCAGCGCGAAAACCTCAGCGTCGAGCTATGGACGGCGGCCGAGTCAGCCGCCGCTTTGGCGCAACTGCGCCTTGTTTCCCGGCAGACACTGGCCTTAGTCTGCGGCTCGACTGCCAGCGTCGAGGCCTTTGCCAAGCGTCTGTACCTGGCCGGACTGCCGCGCAATCAACTGCTGGCCGATGTGTTTTTGTCCCGCCGTTAAGCGCTGATCCTTTTGGAGCAAGGCGGAACCCTGTGGCGAGGGGATTTATCCCCGACGGCTGCGCAGCGGCCCCAGGATTTTGTGAGCGCTGCGCACTCAATCGGGGATAAATCCCCTCACCACAAAAGTTTTGCATCACCAAAAAAGAACTTTGTCAGCCCTTTTTAATGTTGAGTAACGCTGATGACCGAAGCCATCCTGCTGGAACGCGAACGCGGTTTGCTTACCCTGCGCCTCAACCGCCCGGACAAGAAAAACGCCCTGACCCGCGCGATGTACAGTCGCCTTGCCGAGGCCCTGAAGCAGGCCGACAGCGATCCTGAAATCAATGCCGTGCTGATCACTGGCAGCGCCGAATGCTTCACCGCCGGCAACGACATCGCCGACTTCATCCAGCAACCGCCGAGCGACCTCGACAGCCCGGTGTTCCACTTCATGCTCAATCTGCTCGAATGCCGTAAACCAGTGGTTGCCGCCGTGGCCGGTGCTGCCGTGGGCATCGGCACCACGTTATTGCTGCATTGCGATCTGGTCTACGTCAGCCGCGATGCGCGGTTGCGCATGCCGTTCGTCAATCTGGGGCTGTGTCCGGAGTTCGGTTCCAGCCTGATCCTGCCGCGTTTGCTCGGGCAGGCCAAAGCGGCCGAGTTGTTGTTGCTCGGTGAAGGTTTCAGCGGTGAGCAGGCCGCGCAGTGGGGCATCGCCAGCGAGGCGCTGGGCAGTGGCGAAGCGGCGCAGAACAAGGCCCGGGAAATGGCTCTGCGTTTCGACGAATTGCCGCCGGACGCGGTGCGCATCAGCAAGCAATTGATGAGGGCGCCGGATCGCGAAATGATCCGTAAGGTGATCGAGGAGGAGGGCGCGCTGTTCACCCAGCGCTTGCGCTCGCCGGAGGCGTTGGCGGCATTGACCGGGTTTATCAAGCGGCATTGAGATTCTCGCTGGCCGGGCTGGCCTCATCGCTGGCAAGCCAGCTCCCACAGTTTTTTGTGGTGGATGCAAGATCTGTGATCACCGCCTGGCC
>NZ_JABULD010000456.1:0-18343 GCF_014060985.1 Pseudomonas sp. MD195_PC81_125 | reverse complement strand
TTTTATCCCCGATGGGCTGCGCAGCAGCCCCCAGCTTTTCTGGGGGCGCTTCGCGCCCCCATCGGGGATAAATCCCCCTCACCACAGGGCTCGCTCCCACAGGGAAGGGGTTTACAGGTTGACGACGTTAACGAAGCGCGAAGCCGCGGTCTCGTCGATCTTCAGGCTGGTGAAGTCGAACAGGTTGCGGTCGGCCAGTTGCGACGGCACGACGTTCTGCAGACTGCGGAAGATGCTTTCAGTGCGGCCCGGAGTCTTGCGCTCCCAGTCCTGAAGCATTTCCTTGACCACCTGACGCTGCAGGTTTTCCTGCGAACCGCAGAGGTTGCACGGGATGATCGGGAATTCCTTGAAGTCCGAGTAGGCCTGGATGTCTTTCTCGTTGCAGTAGGCCAGCGGACGGATCACCACGTTGCGCCCGTCGTCGGCGCGCAGCTTCGGCGGCATCGCCTTGAGGGTGCCGTTGAAGAACATGTTGAGGAAGAACGTCTCGACGATGTCATCGCGATGGTGACCGAGGGCCATTTTGGTCGCGCCGATTTCGTCGGCAAAGGTGTACAGCGTGCCGCGACGCAGGCGCGAGCAAAGCGAGCAGGTGGTCTTGCCTTCGGGAATCAATTCCTTGACCACCGAGTAAGTGTCTTTCTCGACGATGTGGTACTCGACGCCCAGCTCTTTCAGGTAGGCCGGCAGCACGTGCTCGGGAAAGCCCGGCTGCTTCTGGTCCATGTTCACCGCGACGATCTCGAACTTGATCGGTGCAACCTTCTGCAGGTGCAGCAGCACGTCGAGCATGGTGTAGCTGTCCTTGCCCCCGGACAGGCAGACCATGACCTTGTCGCCGTCTTCAATCATGTTGAAATCGGCGACCGCTTCGCCGGCCAGGCGGCGCAGGCGCTTTTGCAGTTTGTTCTGGTTGACCGTAAGAGTGCCCATGACGCGAAATCCGTGAGGTGTGACGAAAGGCGGGCATTTTACGCAAAAACCCACCGGCGGCGCAGCCTCCTGACGGACGCACCCTGTAGGAGCTGCCGAAGCTGCGATCTTTTGATTTTAAAAAAACAGGATCAAAAGATCGCAGCCTTCGGCAGCTCCTACAGGGGGGGTCAGTAGCCGTTGGAGCCGTAATCGACGGTGAATTCGAAGTCGGTCACGCGCTCCACGCCGGTTTCCAGCCGCCCGTCCGGCAACAGCCGCAACCAGCGATACCCCGGGGCCTGTTCGCCGACCTTGAAGTCGTGACTGCCCGGTTCGAACTGGATGCAGGTCGACGGTGAGGCCATCAGCCGTACGCCGTTGCGTTCGCGGTCGATTTCCTGATGCACATGCCCCCACAGCACCGCGCGGGCCTGTGGAAAACGATCGAGCACGTCGAAAAACGCTTCCGGGTTGCGCAAGCCGATTGGCTCCATCCACGGGCATCCGATCGACACCGGATGATGATGAAAACACACCAGATGATGGCGCTCCGGCGCTTCGCTCAACGAACGGGCCAGCAGTTGCAGCTGATCGTCCTGCAGATAGCCCGGCACTGAGCCCGGCACCGCCGAATCGAGCAAGGTCACGCGCCAGTTGCCGACATCGACCACCGATTCCAGCAATGCACTTTGCACCGCGGCCTGAGCCATGATTTGCGGCTCATCGTGATTGCCGGGAATCCAGCGCGCCGGCGCATCGATCTGCGCGGTCATCTGGCGAAACAGTTGATACGACTCAAGTGTTCCGTCCTGTGACAAATCCCCCGTGGCCAGCATCAGGTCAATCCGCGGCTGCTGCTTGAGTACCTGCTCAATGACCTTTTGCAGACTCTCGCGGGTGTTCATGCCCAGCAGCGTGCCGTCCGCCTCGGCGAACAGGTGACTGTCGGATAACTGCACCAGCAACGCCGGATCGGCGGCGGTCAATGTGGATACGCTCGGCAAGGCGTTCTCCCAGGGCAAAGGCACGGAATCGGTTGAGTGCCGCAATTATGCTGGGGGATGGCGCAAAGGGGAAACCGGCGAACCGGACGCAGTTCACAACTAGCGTACGACTTCGTACTCGTGCCCCAGGGCCAGGCAATGGCTCAGCCATTCCCCCAGGAACAGATTGAGCTGGGCCTTTTCATCCGGCTGATGCATCGCGGCGTTCGGGTAAGGATAGATGCCGCGAAAGCGTCGTGCATGTTCGGCGCTGATCACCTCGGCCATGCGCGCATCGTGATAGACCTGCACCTCCAGTTGCGGCACCGGCAACCACGGCAAACTGTGCTCCTGGCGCACCTGCAAAGTGGTGGTGTACGGGCAGGTCTGCAGCACTTCGAGGGCCAGCACGCCGAGCATCTGCTCGCCCTGGGTCACGGCGATGCGCCGCGCTTCGGGGTCGTTGCGCATGTCCGGCACCAGTCGCATCAGGCGCGCGTAGTTGGCCTCGCAGGCGGCTTGCAGCCCCGCAAGGTCAACTCGATAACGATCGCGCAGCTTGTTTACGACCATAACCCCCTCACTTCGGCGCGGTTCAGCGCCAGCCATTGCAAGGCGATGATGCTCGCCGCATTGGCAATGCGTCCGTCACGGACGGCCTGCAAGGCATCTTCAAAGGCCCAGACCGTGACGCGGATATCTTCTGCTTCTTCCTCCAGCCCGTGCAGGCCGCCTACGCCGTCGGTGCTGCAGTGCCCCAGGTACAAATGCACGAATTCGTTGCTGCCGCCCGGCGACGGAAAATATTTGGTCATCGGCCACAGGGCTTTGATGTCCAGTCCAGCTTCCTCCTGTGCCTCGCGGTGAGCAACTTCTTCCGGCACTTCAACTTTGTCGATCAGACCGGCGACCAGCTCAACCAGCCACGGGTTGTCGGTCTTGCCCATGGCCCCGACGCGAAACTGCTCGAGCAGCACCACTTCGTCACGCTGCGGATCGTACGGCAGCAGGCACACGGCATCGTGGCGCACGAAGACTTCGCGGTTGATCTCGCGGCTCATGCCGCCGGCGAACAGCTCATGGCGCAGGTGCAAACGGTCGAGCTTGTAGAAGCCCTCGTAGCAGCGCTCGCGCTTTACGACGTCGACGTTGGCCGGAGTGGCGTTGGCAAAATCTGTCATGAGCATCCTCTCTTACTGCAAATCCCGATACGAGGTGCCTTGTGGTGACCGGCAACCTCGACTTCGCGCCATCCTAACGCGCCGGTGATGATTGATGCAGCCCCTTTACCGTCAGCGGGATGGACGGTGGCGGCGAAACCCACTCTAATTAGCTTAGTGGCGAACTGACTGCCTCGGCGAGAGTCGAAGCGGATAACTTTTTGCCTTCCCCTGTTTCAGAAAGGACGCCCATGTCGCTTTTCAAAATTGCCTCCGTGGCCGCCATCGCCCTGACCCTGGGTGCCTGCGCCAACCTGTTCCAGCCCAACTACCGCACGCCGCTGGAAACCACCCGCGACGCCTCGGAAACCCTGAAACCCGGCTGTTCCAACCCCGATTGTCCGCTGGTGAATATCGATACCGTGCACTTCGCGGCCGAGCCTGCACTGGACGGCATTATCGAAAAGCGCCTGCTGCAAATGACCCGCACCGAGCAGAACGCAGCGGTCGCGCCAACCCTGGCGGCCTATCGTGATCAATTCCTGCGCACCGCCGGCCCGCGCAACAGCAGCTATCTGCAGGCCAAGGTACGCGAGCAGCATGACGGCTTGGTGATCATCGAACTGTCGAGCTACCTCGACACCGGCGGCGCCCATGGCACGCCGGGGCGCGGCTTCATCAACTACTCGCGTCAGCAGCACAAGGTGCTGAACCTGTCGGACATGTTGCTGCCGGGTCAGGAAGACGCGTTCTGGAAGGCCGCGCAGGTGGCGTACAACAGTTGGCTGATCAGCACCAAGCTCGATCAGGAAGCGGATTTCGTGAAGAGTTGGCCGTTCGTGAAAACCCCGAACGTGGCGCTGACCTACGGTGGCGTGATCCTCAAGTACGACGTGAGCACCATCGCGCCTTACGCGCTGGGCCACGTCGAACTGAAGATTCCTTACCCGCGTCTGAACGGCATCCTCAAACCCGAGCTGTTTCCCGGCCGTAACTGAAAGCCCGGCCCAGCACCAGTTGCAACAGCCCTGCCAGCACCAGTGCCGGCAGGGTCGCGCCGACATCCGGATACAGATTCGCCAGCAAGTGGTAGGTGCTGATCCCGCCCAGCCATGCCAACAGCGCCGGCCAGCGCAATGCGGCTGACGCCACGTAGGCGCTGCGCTTGCGCAGGATGAAGTGATCAACCAGCACCACGCCGAACAGCGGCGCGAACACCGAGCCGATCAGCAACAGGAAGTTCTGGTACTGCGCCAAGGGCGCCAGCAGTGCAATCAGGGTGCAGATCACGCCGATGGCCAAGGCCAGATGCTCGACCTTCAAACGCAACAGAATCCCGCTCGATACCGCGGCCGAATGAATGTCGGCGAACGCGTTTTCCGACTCATCCAGCAGAATCAGCAACAGCGGAATGCCCAGACCGGCCCCGGCCAGTGCCAGCAGCAACGCATTGACCTCACCGCTTGGCGCAAACGCCAGGGTGTAGGCCACGCCGAGACTCATCAGCCAGAAGTTGCCGACGAAGAAACCGATCGCCGTGCCGCCGAATACGTTTTTCGCGCGCTTGCCGAAACGCGAGTAGTCGGCGATCAGCGGCAGCCACGACAGCGGCATCGCGATGGCAATATCGAAGCCCACGGCAAACGGCATCGAACCGTCCCCCGCACGCGCCCAGAGTGCCGCCAGATCCGCCTTGGCGAACAGATTCCAGGTCAGCCAGATGCACGCCGCCAGGATCAGCCAGATACCCCATTTGCGCAGGATCTTGCGCACGAACGTCAGCGGCCCGCTGACCGCGAGCAAAGTCGCCAGCGCACCGAAGCACAACGTCCAGAGCATCGGACTGGCCCACAGCGAACCTTCGCTGAACGCGCGAGTGCCGAGCAGGCTGGCGGCATCACGCATGACGATGATTTCGAACGAGCCCCAACCGATCAGTTGCAGCAGGTTGAGCAGCGCCGGCAGGCTTGCGCCTTTGCTACCGAGGCTCAGTTTCAGTGCGGCCATCGATGACAGGCCGGTGTCGCTGCCGATCACGCCGACGGCGGCCAACAGCAGAACGCCAACCAGCGTGCCGAGGAAAATCGCCAGCAGCGAACCGGAAAGGCCCAGACCAGGCGCGAGCAACGCGCCGGTCTGCAACACCATCAGGCCAATACCGAGGGAGAACCACAGGGAAAACAGATCGCGACCGCCGAATACTCGCTTGTCGGCGGATACGGCGAGGTCGGGGGAATAAGTGCCGGGTTGAATACTCAAGGGTGTTATCTCAGAGGGACATTTGTTGTTGTGTGTGATCAAGCTGGCCCACTTGTGGCGAGGGGATTCATCCCCGATGGGCTGCGCAGCAGCCCCAAAACCTGAGAATGCGGTACATCTGAAGGACCCGGTTCTCAAAATTGCGACTGCTGCGCAGTCGATCGGGGATAAATCCCCTCACCACAAAAGATCAGTCAGGGATCAGACTTTTTTATACAGCTGACTGCCTTCCTTCTTGAACCGCTCGGCCTGTTCCGCCAGGCCTTGGGCGACGTCCACGTCGACCGCGTCGATCCGCTGGTTGGCCGCGTATTCGCGGACTTCCTGAGTGATCTTCATCGAGCAGAACTTCGGCCCGCACATCGAACAGAAATGCGCGACCTTGGCCGAATCCTTCGGCAGGGTTTCGTCGTGATACGAACGCGCGGTGTCCGGATCCAGACCGAGGTTGAACTGGTCTTCCCAACGGAATTCGAAACGCGCCTTGCTCAAAGCGTTATCACGAATCTGCGCGCCTGGATGCCCTTTGGCCAAGTCCGCTGCGTGGGCGGCGATCTTGTAGGTGATGATCCCGGTCTTCACGTCATCCTTGTTCGGCAGGCCCAAGTGCTCCTTCGGTGTCACGTAGCAGAGCATGGCGCAACCGAACCAGCCGATCATCGCCGCACCGATACCCGAGGTGATGTGGTCGTAACCCGGGGCGATATCGGTGGTCAGCGGGCCGAGGGTGTAGAACGGCGCCTCGTCGCAGCACTCCAGCTGCTTGTCCATGTTCTCCTTGATCAACTGCATCGGCACGTGGCCCGGGCCTTCGATCATGCATTGCACGTCATGTTTCCAGGCGATCTTGGTCAGCTCGCCGAGGGTTTCCAGTTCGCCGAATTGCGCTTCGTCGTTGGCGTCGGCAATCGAGCCCGGACGCAGGCCGTCGCCCAGCGAGAAGCTGACGTCGTAGGCCTTCATGATTTCGCAGATTTCGTCGAAGTGGGTGTAGAGGAAGTTCTCTTTGTGGTGCGCCAGGCACCACTTGGCCATGATCGAACCACCACGGGACACGATGCCGGTCACGCGCTTGGCGGTCAGCGGCACGTAGCGCAACAGCACGCCGGCGTGGATGGTGAAGTAGTCGACGCCCTGCTCGGCCTGCTCGATCAGCGTGTCGCGGAACAGCTCCCAGGTCAGGTCTTCAGCGACGCCGTTGACCTTCTCCAGCGCCTGATAGATCGGCACGGTACCGATCGGCACCGGCGAGTTGCGGATGATCCACTCGCGGGTTTCGTGAATGTGTTTGCCGGTGGACAGGTCCATCACGGTGTCCGAACCCCAGCGAATGCCCCAGGTCAGTTTCGCCACTTCTTCTTCGATGGACGAACCCAGGGCGCTGTTGCCGATGTTGCCGTTGATCTTCACCAGGAAGTTGCGGCCGATGATCATCGGTTCCAGTTCGACGTGGTTGATGTTGGCCGGAATGATCGCGCGACCACGGGCGATCTCTTCGCGGACGAACTCAGGGGTGATTTCTTTCGGGATGCTCGCGCCGAAGCTGTGGCCGGCGTGTTGCTGAGTCAACAAGCCGGCAGCTCGGGCCTCTTGCAGCTTCATGTTTTCGCGGATGGCGACGTATTCCATCTCGGCGGTGATGATGCCTTTGCGCGCGTAGTGCATCTGGCTGACGTTGGCCCCGGCCTTGGCGCGGCGCGGGTTGTTGACGTGAGCAAAACGCAGTTTGGTCAGCTCCGGATCGGCCAGACGTTCCTGACCGAAGCTGGAGCTCAGGCCTGGCAGACGCTCGGTGTCGCCACGGTCATCGATCCACGCCGAACGCACGTCGCCCAGACCTTTGCGCACGTCGATCACCACGTTCGGATCGGTGTACGGGCCCGAGGTGTCGTAGACGGTGACCGGCGCGTTGATTTCGCCGCCGAAGTCGGTCGGCGTCACATCGAGGGTAATTTCGCGCATCGGCACGCGGATGTCCGGGCGCGAGCCCTGAACGTAGACTTTTTGCGAACGGGTGAACGGCTGAACCGACTGCTCATCGACCTTGGCCGAGTCACTCAGGTTGATCGCGTTTTTTTGCTTTTGTAGTCATCACGGGCTCTCCAGACAGCATCCAGGCAATGGATTGTCGGAGCAGAACCTGAAAGGCACGGACGCACCAGGACTGGTGCTGTGCATCGTCGTCGAGCGTTCGATTATCGAACAATTTCCCGGACGAAGCACAAGAGGACTCGCCGGGTGACGAGAAATCTTGTTCCCTACGCAGGCGCTAACCTGATCAGGTTCAACGGGATCCGAAATTATTCGATCTCAGCCTCATAGCAAGGCACCCCGACAAGAACCCGGCCAGTCTAGACACAACCGGCGAAGAACGCCAACACCGCGGCAAACACCATGATGAATGGCGCAATTACCGGGACTTGCAGGATTGTTGCCGCACGTTTGCACAACTACACTCGCTTTGCCCTGCGCACCTTGACGCTGTCGGGGCCGCGCCGTAGCCTTGGCGCGCACATTATTTTCGTAATATTTTTGCTAGGGATCGCCTCATGCTGCGCAAACTTTCACTGGCTCTTGCCGTGTCTTGTGCGTCCAACGCAATGGCCTGGGCAGCAGAAGCGCCCTTGTCGACCAAGACCGATCTGGTCAGCGTCTATCAGGAAGCCGTCGACAACAACGCCGATCTGGCCGCCGCCCGCGCCCAGTACGGCGCGCAGAAAGAAGTGGTGCCACAGGCCCGTGCCGGCTTGCTGCCGAACCTGTCCGGCGGCGCCGAAGTGGCGGATGTGCGCACCTCGATCGACCAGCCTTCAGCCATTGCCAATCGCAGCGCGCATTCCTATCAGGCGACCCTGGCCCAGCCCTTGTTCCGTGCCGACCGCTGGTTCCAGTATCAGGCCGCCAAGGACGTCAACGAACAGGCCGCCCTGCAACTCTCGGCCAGCGAACAGAACCTGATCCTGCAATCAGCCGAAAGCTACTTCAACGTGCTGCGCAGCCAGGACAACCTGGCTTCGACCAAGGCAGAAGAAGCCGCGTTCAAGCGTCAGCTCGACCAGTCCAACGAGCGCTTCGATGTCGGCCTGTCGGACAAGACCGACGTCCTGCAATCACAAGCCAGCTACGACACCGCGCGTGCCAACCGGATCGTTGCCCAGCGTCAGGTCGACGATGCCTTCGAAGCGCTGATCACCCTGACCAACCGTCAGTACAACTCGATTCAGGGCATCGTCCATACGTTGCCGATCCTGCCGCCGACACCCAACGACGCCAAGGCCTGGGTTGACACCGCCGCCAAACAGAACCTCAATCTGCTGGCGAGCAACTTTGCGGTCAGCTCCGCCGAACAGACCCTCAAGCAGCGCAAGGCCGGCCACTTGCCGACCCTCGACGCCGTGGCCAAATACGAGAAGGGTGACAACGACGCTCTCGGCTTCGCCAACCCGAACGCCTTCGGCACGCCGTACGGTGGCAACGTCGATCAACGCACGCTGGCGTTGCAACTGAACATTCCGATCTACAGCGGCGGGCTGACCAGTTCGCAAGTGCGCCAGTCCTATGCGCAACTGGATCAGAGCGAACAGCAGCGCGAAGCCCTGCGCCGGCAGATCGTCGAAAACACCCGCAACCTGCACCGCGCGGTGAACACCGATGTCGAGCAGGTACAGGCGCGGCGCCAGTCGATCATTTCCAACCAGAGCGCGGTGGAAGCCACGGAAATCGGTTATCAGGTGGGGACGCGCAACATCGTCGACGTGCTCGATGCTCAGCGTCAGCTGTACACCTCGGTGCGCAACTACAACAACACCCGTTACGACTACATCCTCGACAACCTGCGCTTGAAGCAGGCGGCGGGGACGTTGAATCCGGGTGATCTGGAAGACCTGCGACGTTATTTGAAGGCCGACTACAACCCGGACAAGGATTTCCTCCCGCCGGATCTGGCCAAGGCCGCCGAAGCACAGCTCAAGGCGCGGCCGTAAACAATCTGAATAAATCCCCTGTGGCGAGGGGATTTATCCCCGATTCGACTGCGCAGCAGTCGTAAACCCGGCTTACCCGATCTGACTGAATCACCGAGGTGAATGGTTTGGGGCTGCTGCGCAACCCATCGGGGATAAATCCCCTCGCCACAATGTTCCAGGCGACTATTTGATTAACCGGCCCAGCCCATCCAGCAACCGCTGCAACGCCCCCTGATTACGCCGCATCACTGCCAGCCCGGCCTCGGCCATGCGCTGGGCATCGCGCGGCAATTCGAACAGGCGCTGCACTTCCACCGCCAGCCCTTCGGCATCATCCACTTCGGCCAACGCCCCGGCTTCACGCAATTGCGCGGCGATGTCGAGGAAGTTGAACAGGTGCGGGCCGCTGAGCACCGGTTTTGCCAACGCCGCTGGCTCCAGCAGATTGTGTCCTCCGTTCGGCACCAGACTGCCGCCAACGAAGGCGCTGTCCGCCAATGCGTAAAGAAACAGCAATTCGCCCATGGTGTCGCCGAGCAGCACCGCGGTATTTGCCTCGACATTGGCACCGGTGGAACGACGCACCGTGGCAAAGCCTTCGCGCTGGCACAATTCGAACACCGAATTGAAACGCTCGGGATGACGCGGCACCAGAATCAGCAGCGCATTCGGGTAATTCGCCAGCAGGCGACGATGGGCGTCGAGCACCACTTCGTCTTCGCCATCGTGGGTACTGGCAGCGATCCACACCGGGCGCTCCAGCGCCTGCCATTGGCCGCGCAACTCATGGGCGCGCTGCAGCAGTTGCGGGTCGATGGTCAGGTCGAACTTGATCGAACCGGTGACCTCGACCGTC
This sequence comes from Pseudomonas sp. MD195_PC81_125, assembly GCF_014060985.1. NCBI lineage: Bacteria > Pseudomonadati > Pseudomonadota > Gammaproteobacteria > Pseudomonadales > Pseudomonadaceae > Pseudomonas > Pseudomonas sp. MD195_PC81_125. The sequence goes on along the minus strand of NZ_JABULD010000456.1, from coordinate 8,202 downwards.
TGCGGACGCGCGCCGAGATCTCGGAAGCGCTGGGCTTCAGCTTCGGTCTGCACCGCGAAAAAACTCATTTCAGCGAGCATCGGCGCGGTCAGCTTGCTGAAGCGCCCATAGCCCCGCGCCGAACGCTCGGAGAGACGACCGTTGGCCAGCGCTACCGGGATCCCGCGTTTGGCACACTGATGAATGTGGTTGGGCCACAGTTCGGTTTCCATGATCACCGCGAGTTTCGGTTTGGCGTGATCAAGAAAACGCGCCGCTGCGCACGGCAAGTCGTATGGCAGATAGCAATGCTGGATGCGCGGCTCGCTGGCGAACAGTGCCTGTATGCGCTCCGATCCGGTCGGGGTCATGCAGGTCACGGTGATCGGCAGCTGTGGATAACGTTGCAGCAAGGCGCGAATCATCGGTGCAGCAGCGATGCTCTCTCCCACCGATACCGCATGCACCCAGATGCCTCCGGGTCGCAGTGACGGCATGCCATAAGAGAAGCGCTCGCCAATCCGTTTGGCATACGCCGGAGCCTTGCGCGAGCGCAGCCACAGCCGAATTGCCACCAATGGCAGCCCCAGGTAAAACAGCGCGGTGTAGAGAGTTCTATTCATGGCGGCGGAGTTTATCGACTTTTGTCGCCGATCGCCCGCAAGTGCACGGCAAAACGTTCCGCCAGCCACCTTGCGGCAGGGCCGAGAGGTTCGTCGCGGCGCCAGACCAGTTCCACCACCAGCGCCGGCGGCGTCCATTCACTGTCCAGCTCAACCATCAGGCCCTGATAGGCCGAATACTGCACCACATGCCGGGGCAGCCACGCCCAGCCAAGATCCCGCACCAGCCATTCGGCCATCACATAGAAACTGTCGGCACGCCATACCTGCGGGCTGGCTGGCTCGTTGCCGGGATAGACGCTGGTTTGCGTCGACATCAGCAATTGCCGATGCTGCGCCAGCTGCTGGCAGGTGACGTAGGACTGCGTCGCCAACGGATGATTGATGCCGCAGACGGTGACCATTTCCACCCGCCCCAAGACCCGACGTTCCAGCGCTTCGGGGATTTCATCGTGATAGAACAGCAGGCCCAGATCGGCACGGCGTTCGACCAGTTTGCGCGCCACTTCGCCCTGAGCGGCGCTGGTCAGTTGCACTTCGAGGCTGGGAAATTGCCCGGCCAGCGCATCGAAGCTTTCCACCAGTGCCTGATAAGGCATGGCCTCGTCCTGGGCCACGCGCAACTGCGCTTCCTGACCGCGCATCATCGCCATCGCCCGACCGTTCAGACGCTCACATTGTCGCAACACTTCTCGCGCCTCTTCGAGCAGCGCCTCGCCGGCTTCGGTGAGCCGGGGCTGGCGACCACTGCTACGCTCGAACAGGCTGACGCCCAGATCATCTTCCAGCAGGGCAATCGCGCTGCTGATCGCTGACTGCGCCTTGCGCTGCTGGCGTGCGACGGCGGAGAACGAGCGCTGTTCGGCGACGCTGACGAAGGCGCGCAATTGTTCCAGATTCCACTGGGTATTCATCGATCGACCCATCTTCAAAACAGATAGGTAATGACTTTACCGCATCTGGCGAATCACTAGAATGCCGCCTCAGCAAGCAACGTTTTACATGAGGATCTACACATGAACGCCTACGCCTTCCTGGCTATCGCCATCTGCGCCGAAGTGATCGCCACCGTTTCGATGAAAGCGGTCAAAGGCTTGAACACCCCGCTGCCGCTGATCCTGGTGATCGTCGGCTACGGGATCGCCTTCTGGATGCTGACCCTCGTTGTCCGCACCGTGCCGGTGGGTGTCGCCTACGCCGTGTGGGCGGGCATGGGCATCGTCATGGTCAGCGTCGCGGCGCTGTTTATTTATGGACAAAAGCTGGACGTGCCGGCAATGCTCGGGATGGCGCTGATCGTGCTTGGCGTGGTGGTCATCCAGTTGTTCTCCAAAACCGCAGGGCATTGAAGAAAAAGATCGCAGCCTTCGGCAGCTCCTACATTGGAATGCATATCCCTGTAGAAGCTGCCGAAGGCTGCGATCTTTTTTCGCCTCTGAGCTCCGACCCCCGAGTCTGTATACTGCGCCCTCGTCTTGAACACTGAGGTCGTTGCATGCCATCCGTTATTTCCACCGACGTGCTGATTGTCGGCGCTGGTGTCGCCGGCCTCTGGCTGAACGCGCGTCTGCGCCGCCAGGGTTTTTCGACCGTGCTGGTGGAAAGCGCCAGCCTCGGCGGCGGGCAGAGTGTGAAGTCCCAGGGCATCATCCACGGTGGCGCCAAATACGCGCTGCACGGTGCACTGACCGGCGCCTCGGAAGCCATCGCCGACATGCCGCGCCGCTGGCGTGAGGCGCTGGCCGGCAACGGCGAGCTGGACCTGTCCGGCGTGCGCGTGCTGTCCGAAGCGCATTACCTGTGGTCGCCCGGCACCCTCGCCGGCAACCTCACCAGTTTCTTCGCCAGTAAAGCCGTACGTGGCCGAGTCGATCAGGTCAAGGGCGATCAACTGCCGCCGGCGCTGCAAGACAAGCGCTTCAAAGGCAAGGTCTATCGCCTCGCCGAACTGGTGGTCGACGTGCCGAGCCTGATCCAGCGTCTGGCCGATCTGGCCGGTGACGGTCTGCTCGCCGGACAAACCATCGAGCCGCTGCTGGAAGCGGGCGTGCTGGTCGGCCTGAAGGTCGACGGCCGCGAGATTCGTGCCCAGCGCATCGTGCTCAGCGCAGGGGCCGGCACCGCGCAGTTGCTGGAACATCTGGGCCTGACCCAACCGGCGATGCAACGCCGACCGCTGCACATGATCATCGCCAAAGGCCCAAGCCTGAAGCCGCTGTACGCCCATTGCCTGGGTGGCGGCACCAAGCCGCGCATCACCGTCACGACTCACCCGGCCGCTGATGGCAACTGGGTCTGGTACCTGGGCGGCGACATTGCCGAAAGCGATGGCGTGGCCCGCGAGCCTGCCGAACAGATCGCCACTGCGCAGAAAGAACTCGGCCAATTGCTGCCGTGGATCGACCTGAGTCAGGTGCAATGGGCGACCTTGCGGGTGGATCGCGCCGAACCGCTGCAAACCGGCCTGACCCGCCCGGACAACGCTTTCCTTGCCGAGCAGGGTCGCCTGCTGGTGGGCTGGCCGACCAAACTGGCGCTGGCACCGGACTTTGCCGACCGGGTCATCGCCTCACTGGAGCGCGACGGCATTCAGCCACAACCGACCGAGCCACTGCCGGCATTGCCAAAACCACCGATGGGCGTACCGGCCTGGGAGCAATTGTTGCCATGAGCGTAGCGACCCTGCACGAACTGCATCGCCCGCTGGGCAGCACCGGCCTGCTGGTGTCCCCGCTGGGCCTGGGCACAGTCAAACTGGGCCGCGACCAGGGCGTGAAATACCCCAACGGCTTCCAGATCCCCGACGATGACGCGGCACGCTTGCTGCTCAATCAGGCCAAAGGTTTGGGCATCAACCTGATCGACACGGCTCCGGCTTATGGCCGCAGCGAAGAACGCCTCGGCCCGTTGCTGCGCGGTCAGCGGCAGGACTGGGTGATTGTCAGCAAGGTCGGTGAAGAGTTTGCCGACGGCCTGTCGCGGCATGACTTCAGCGCCGCGCACACGCGGATGTCTGTGGAGCGCAGCCTGCAACGTCTTGAAACCGATTTTATCGACCTGGTGCTGGTGCACTCCGACGGCAACGACCTGGCGATCCTTGAGCACGAAGAGGTCTACGCTACCCTTGCCGCACTCAAGGCCGAGGGCAAGATTCGCGGGTTCGGTTTCTCCGGCAAAACCGTCGAAGGCGGACTCAAGGCCCTGGAGCAAGGGGACTGCGCGATGGTCACCTACAATCTGAACGAACAGAACGAGAAGGCAGTCATTGACTATGCTGCTGCCCACGGCAAAGCCATTCTGGTGAAGAAGGCGCTGGCCAGCGGCCATGTGTGTCTGAGCCCCGGCGTGGACCCGGTACGCGCCAGCTTCGAGCTGTTGTTCCAACAGCCCGGCGTGGCCAGTGCTATTGTCGGAACGATCAATCCGCTGCACCTCGCCCATAACGTTGCGACCGTTGCCCAGGTCCTTCGTGGTCACTGACGCCGCCTCGCGGCCTTAAGCAGGAGCCGACATGCCGCGCACGCTCATCAGAAAGAACCCGAGCAACTTCAAGACACTGCCGCTGTTCGTCGAGGCCACGCCCGAAGGCCTGACCTATCAGAGCGTCGGCATGCCGCTGAATTTCGCCCAGACCTTGCAGCGGCGCAAACCGGTGAGCGTGGCGGATGCCGAGCGTTTCGCGGTGGAGCTGGCCAACCTCGGTGTCTCGGTGCGCCTGACCCTGCATTGGCAGAATCGCGACTACTGGGTGCTGGTGCGCCAGCGTCGGCAGGATCGCGGCGACGTGGTGCTCAAGCTGATTTCCGGTTATGTGCCGGCCCATGAGCTGAACATCCCGCTGCACACCGCAATTCAAGAGATTGCCGAAGAGTGCCTGCTGACGGAACCCCGGAGGGCTGGCTCGGCGGGCGATTCAACGACACGTGGCTGCCCGCGCCGTACTCGTCCGCCCTGCATTACCGCGAAGCGCTGCCGTTTCGCTTGACGCCGTTGTCCGGCTCGGCACGGCCGGTGCGCTGTGCCAATCTGCAATTGCTCGAACGGCCCCGGGCCTATGTGCATTTGCCCACCGCGTCGCTGCAACTGATCTACGACCTGCGCCTGGAAGTGCCAAAAGAAGCCAAATCGCTGAGCCTGTTTCATGTCGATGAGCGGCTGGAGGGTGATCAACTGGTGGCGCGCCTGGACCGCAAGCGTCCGGATCTGTACCTGATGCCGTTGCAGGATGGCGAGCCGCTGGCCGAGCTGTACACCTTGAAGAAAGGCCTGCTGTCTCCGGCCGGCACGCGCGGTCTGTATCTGGCCGAAAGTTTTGCCAGACAGGATGGCTGGCTGGTGCGCGAGGAGCGGATTCGCTGGAAGGACTGGCTACGTCAACAAGGCCTGACGCCGCCGGAGAAACCCACTGGCCTGGCGCGGTTGCGCGGCAAGGCGAAGCAACTGTTGAAGAAGATCGTACCGCGCAAGAAAGTCAGTTCCTGAAACGCAAAAGATCGCCGCTTGCGGCAGCTCGCATTCCAATGCAGAAGCTGCCGCAGGCGGCGATCTTTTTAGCTTGAATCAGTGACCGCGAATTTTTTCCACGATCGCCGTGGTCGAGCTGTTTTCCACCAGCCCCAGCACTTTCACCGTGCCGCCGTAAGCTTTGACGATGTCGGCGCCGACCACTTGGTCGATACCGTAATCCCCCCCCTTGACCAACACATCCGGTTTGACTTCGCGCAGCAGGTTTTCCGGGGTGCCTTCCGGGAAGCTGATCACCCAGTCCACCGCGCCGAGGCCGGCGAGGACCGCCATGCGGCGGTCGACACTGTTGATCGGACGCCCCGGCCCCTTCAGACGGCTGACCGAGGCGTCATCGTTGATCGCCACGATCAGACGGTCGCCCTGGGCACGCGCCTGCTCGAGGTAGGTCACGTGCCCGGCGTGCAGAATGTCAAAGCAGCCATTGGTGAAGACGATGCGCTCGTTGTGCGCGCGAGCATCGGCCACTGCCAGTACCAGTTGCTCCAGCCCCAGCACACCGCGCTCCGAACCTTCTTCACGCTGGATCGCGCGACGCAGTTCCGGAGCGCTGATCGCTGCAGTACCGAGCTTGCCGACCACAATACCGGCGGCCAGGTTGGCCAGTGCCACCGCGTGCGGCAGTTCTTCACCGGCAGCAATTGCCGCTGCGAGGGTGGAAATCACCGTGTCACCGGCACCGGTCACATCGAACACTTCACGGGCACGGGCCGGCAGGTGCAACGCCGGATGCTCCGGACGCAGCAGGGTCATGCCGTGTTCGCCACGGGTGACCAGCAGCGCGCCGAGTTCGAGATCATGCATCAGGGCAGCGCCCTTGCTCACCAGCTCGTGCTCATCGGCGCAACCACCGACGATGGCTTCGAATTCGCTGAGGTTCGGCGTGATCAGACTGGCGCCACGGTAGATCGAAAAATCCTTGCCCTTGGGATCGGCCAGCACCGGAATGCCTTTGGCCCGGGCCGCCTGAATCAAAGCCTGATGGTTTTTCAATGCACCTTTGCCGTAGTCCGACAGCACCAGCACCTTGATCCCTTCGAGCAGATCATCGACCTGCGAGGCCAGGGCCAGCGCATCGGTGGCAAACGGTTCTTCGAAGTCGATACGCAGCAATTGCTGGTGCCGGCTCATGACCCGCAGTTTGACGATGGTCGGCTGATGCGCGATGCGCTGGAACAGGGCACGCACGCCAGCGCCCTTGAGACTGTTGCTCAGGCTGTCGGCAGCTTCGTCATCACCGGTCACACCGACCAGCGACGCCGGCGCACCGAGCGCGGCAATGTTCAAGGCAACGTTGGCAGCACCGCCCGGACGGTCTTCGATTTGCTCGACTTTTACGACCGGAACCGGTGCCTCAGGGGAAATCCGTGAGGTTCCACCATGCCAGTAACGGTCGAGCATGACATCGCCGACCACCAAGACTGGGGCTTGATCGAATCGCGGCATGGACAACTTCATGGAGCAACCCACATACAAAATGAACAGGGCCGCGATATTAACACAGGGTTGGCGCAGGCTTGAGTGCAGCCTGCAACAGGATGAAACAGTCCGTTACTTTGCTCATTTTTTGAGCACCAGCGCCGCCAGTTGCTCACAGGATTCGGACAACTCCAGCGCCTCGGTGTCGATCTGCCACTCGGCTGCCAATGGCGCTTCGTAAGGGCTGTCCACGCCCGTAAAGTGCTTGATCCTTCCTTCCCGCACGGCCTGATACAACCCTTTCGGATCGCGACGGGCGCAGACTTCGAGCGAAGTGCTGACGTGCACTTCGATGAAGTCACCCTGGGCAAACAACCTGCGCGCAGCGTCGCGTTCGGCGCGAAACGGCGAAATGGCCGCAACGATCACTATCAGCCCGGCGTCGACCATCAATCGTGCTACCTCGGCCATGCGCCGAGTATTTTCCCGGCGGCAGGCGTTGCTCATGCCCAGGTCGCGACACAGGCCATTGCGCACATTGTCCCCATCGAGCAGAAAGGTGTGCAGACCCGACGCATGCAGGTGCAGTTCGAGGGCATTGGCCAAGGTTGACTTACCGGCACCGGAAAATCCGGTCAGCCACAGGCAGCGTGGGCGTTGCGCCTTGAGCGCTGCACGGGCCTGATGTGATAACGCCAGACCGTAAGGCCGAATGGCCGGGGCTTGCATCGGCATTGACAGGAACTCATTCATAACCGAGCAACTCGTAATCACGCTGATAAACCCGACGCACCAGACGCCGGGTGCGCACCGTACAGAACTCCCGCGCCGGCATTGCTTGCCTTTCCCGCGAGCCGTTGACGTGAGGCAACTCGCCAGTCAGCCCCAACTGTTCGCAAACCAGACGAAAATCCCGCGCCAAGTGTTCCTGATAACCGATGAAGTCCAGCGCCAGATGCCCCAGCGAATCGGTAAGAAAGTCGGTCTGTGCCGCAAAGTGCAATTGCCGGGCAACCGTCTCCGGATGCAGCCAGCGCGCGACAAAATCGTCGAAATCCCGGTACTGCCGCACCAACTGCTGCGCCGAATGGTCACGCGCGCTCAACTCGTTGCCACGCAAGAAGGCGTAGGCCGAATAGGCGCGCTCCAGCGGGTCGCGGACAAAGGCGAACTTGAAGGCGTTGGCGAACTGCTCGGGGAATTGCTCTTCGTACCAGTACAACGGCAAATGCCCGGGACGCCAGCCGTCGAACAACGCCGTGCAAACGCTGCTGCCGGCACATTTCGGGACATGGATGAACAGGCAGGAGCGCTGCTGGAAGGGCTGGGGAAACGTCAGGTTGGCCGACATCGACTTGTTCACCACCTGCCGATCGACCACCGACAGGCGCCCGAGCAGAAAGGCTCGCTGCGGCTTGGGCAGCAGTTTCCAGAGATAGCGTTGCAACATGAAAGCACCCGCGCGACGGGGATGGCCCCCTCGATGAAAGTCAGAGTTCGTTGGGGAACCTTAACAAGCGCGATGCCCGGATTTATTCCGGTTTGGTCAAGAAGGGTAAAGGTCTGGATACAAACGACTGTGGGAGCGAGCCTGCTCGCGATAGCGGGTGAAACATGCGACACGGACGTCGTCTGTTGCAGTGCTTTTCGCGAGCAG
>NZ_JABULD010000659.1:0-4152 GCF_014060985.1 Pseudomonas sp. MD195_PC81_125 | reverse complement strand
ATCACTCGAGCCGGGCGGTTTTGTTGCAACTGCCTTTCTTACATGTGCTTGACGATCGCTTCACCGAAGCCCGAAGAAGACACCAGCGTGGCGCCTTCCATCAGACGTTCGAAGTCGTAAGTCACGGTCTTGGCCTTGATGGCGCCATTGGTGCCCTTGATGATCAGGTCAGCCGCTTCGGTCCAGCCCAGATGACGCAGCATCATCTCGGCCGACAGAATCACCGAGCCCGGGTTGACCTGGTCCTTGCCGGCGTACTTCGGCGCGGTACCGTGGGTCGCCTCGAACATGGCCACGGTGTCGGACAGGTTGGCGCCCGGCGCAATACCGATACCACCCACTTCAGCCGCCAGGGCATCGGAGAGGTAGTCACCGTTGAGGTTCAGCGTGGCGATCACATCGTATTCGGCCGGACGCAGCAGGATCTGCTGGAGCATGGCGTCGGCGATGGCATCCTTGACGATGACCTCACGGCCGGTTTTCGGGTTCTTGAATTTCATCCATGGGCCGCCATCGAGCAGCTCGGCGCCGAATTCTTCCTTCGCCACCTCGTAACCCCAGTCCTTGAAGGCACCTTCGGTGAATTTCATGATGTTGCCCTTGTGCACGATGGTCAGCGACTTGCGGTCGTTGTCCACCACGTATTGCAAGGCCTTACGCACCAGACGTTTGGTGCCTTCCTTGGAAACAGGCTTGATGCCGATACCGCAATCCTGGTCAAAACGGATCTTGGTGACGCCCATTTCTTCTTTCAGAAACTTGATGACTTTGGTGGCCTCAGGAGAGCCGGCCTTCCATTCGATGCCGGCATAGATGTCTTCGGAGTTCTCGCGGAAGATCACCATGTCGACGTCGCCAGGCTTTTTTCACCGGGCTCGGCACGCCTTCGAACCACACCACAGGGCGCAGGCAGACATAGAGATCGAGCTGCTGGCGCAGGGCCACGTTGAGGGAGCGGATGCCGCCACCGACCGGGGTGGTCAGCGGGCCCTTGATGGAGACCACGTAATCCTTGACGGCGTCCAGGGTTTCCTGGGGCAGCCAGGTATCCTGGTCATAGACCTGAGTTGCTTTTTCGCCAGCATAAACCTCCATCCAGGAAATCTTGCGCTTGCCCCCGTAGGCCTTGGCCACGGCAGCATCAACCACTTTGATCATCACCGGGCTGACGTCGACGCCAATGCCGTCACCTTCAATGAAGGGGATGATCGGGTTATCAGGAACATTGAGAGAATGGTCTGCATTGACGGTGATTTTGTCGCCGACGGCTGGAACCTGAATCTTCTTGTAACCCATGCTGAACTCCATTGTTTGGATTGAACATCTGGCTTGGTTCGAGCGTAACCCAGTTAAATCAACACGCAAACCCTCTGTTCACGACGCGGGCACATCTGGTTTCGTACAAGCCTGAAAGCAAAGGGAAAAGCGCCAAACTCAAGCATTCCCGGCGACTCTACGCCCCACCCCGCCCTGCGACCTTTAGACCAATGGACGAGACCGGTTGCATATGAACCATCGGCAGATTGCCAGCTACCTATGTATAATGCCGCCCGCTGACCAAAGGGTCACGACGGCTGGCCTCTCTAGCACGAGACTTTCCGCCTGATTGGTCGGGTTGTTACCGCAGCCTGACTGCTTGACGCTCAACGATGCACCCAACATCACCGCGAAGATTCTCGACATTCGGTTCATGGATGACTTTGAACGAACGCGCTTACCCGGCGCCCCTCGAGTTTCTGCGCACGCTTTAGCAAAGAAGAGAGAGTTAATCCGAATATGCCCACCCGCTCGAAGATCATCTATACCTTCACCGACGAAGCTCCAGCCCTCGCCACCTATTCCCTGCTGCCGATCATCGAGGCTTACACCGCCTCGGCCGATATCGCCGTGGAAACCCGCGATATCTCTCTTGCAGCACGCATCCTGGCCAGCTTCCCCGAGCAACTGGGCGACAAAGCCGTAGCTGACCACCTCGCCGAACTGGGCGCCCTGGCCGTTACGCCTGAAGCCAACATCATCAAGCTGCCGAACATCAGTGCTTCGGTACCTCAGCTGCAAGCGGCAATCAAAGAGCTGCAAGCCCAGGGTTACAACCTGCCGGACTACCCGGAAACCGTGACCAACGACGCCGAAAAAGAAGCCAAGGCGCGTTACGACAAGGTCAAGGGCAGCGCCGTGAACCCGGTTCTGCGTGAAGGCAACTCCGACCGCCGCGCTCCGCTGTCGGTCAAGAACTATGCGCGCAAGCACCCGCACAAAATGGGCGCCTGGGCCAAAGACTCCAAGTCCCACGTCGCTCACATGAGCACCGGCGATTTCTACGGCAGCGAAAAAAGCTGCCCTGATCGACGCCGCTGACGCTGTGAAGATCGAACTGATCGCCAAAGATGGCACCGCGACCGTCCTGAAAGAAAAAAACCAGCGTTCAGGCCGGCGAGATCCTCGACTGCGCCGTGATGAGCAAAAACGCCCTGCGTGCGTTCATCGCCGCTGAAATCGACAGCGCCAAGGCGCAAGGCGTACTGCTCTCGGTGCACCTGAAAGCGACCATGATGAAGGTTTCCGACCCGATCATGTTCGGCCAGATCGTTGCCGAGTTCTATAAAGACGCCCTGACCAAGCACGCTGACGTGCTGGCCCAGATCGGCTTCAACCTGAACAACGGCATTGGCGATCTGTACGCGCGCATCAAGGCCCTGCCGGCCGAGCAGCAAGCGCAGATCGAAGCCGATATCGCCGCGGTCTACGCCGCGCGTCCGTCGCTGGCGATGGTCAACTCCGACAAGGGCATCACCAACCTGCACGTGCCGAGCGACGTCATCGTCGACGCCTCGATGCCGGCGATGATCCGTGACTCCGGCAAGATGTGGGGCACCGACGGTCAACTGCACGACACCAAGGCAGTGATCCCGGATCGTTGCTACGCCACCATCTACCAGGCCGTGATCGAAGATTGCAAAGCCAACGGTGCGTTCGATCCGACCACCATGGGCAGCGTGCCAAACGTTGGCCTGATGGCGAAGAAAGCCGAAGAGTACGGCTCGCACGACAAGACGTTCCAGATCAAGGCTGACGGCGTGGTTCGCGTCACCGACAGCAAGGGCAACCTGCTGATGGAACAGGCTGTTGAAGCCGGCGACATCTTCCGCATGTGCCAGACCAAAGACGCGCCGATTCAGGACTGGGTCAAACTGGCCGTCAACCGCGCTCGCGCCAGCAGCACCCCGGCGATCTTCTGGCTGGACCCGATGCGCGCCCACGACGGCGTGGTCATCGAGAAGGTTCAGGCGTACCTGAAGGATCACGACACCAGCGGCCTGGACATCCAGATCATGGCGCCGGTCGATGCCATGAAGTACACCCTGCAGCGCACTCGCGAAGGCAAGGACACCATTTCGGTGACCGGCAACGTCCTGCGCGACTACCTGACCGACCTGTTCCCGATCATGGAACTGGGCACCAGCGCCAAGATGCTGTCGATCGTACCGCTGATGAACGGCGGTGGCCTGTTCGAAACCGGCGCTGGCGGTTCGGCACCGAAGCACGTGCAGCAACTGGTCGAAGAAAACTTCCTGCGCTGGGATTCGCTGGGCGAATTCCTCGCGCTGGCAGCGTCCCTCGAGCATTTGGGTGTGAACTACAACAACCCGAAAGCACTGGTTCTGTCCAAGACCCTGGATCAGGCCACTGGCCAGTTCCTCGACAACAACAAGTCGCCATCGCGCAAAGTCGGCAACATCGACAACCGTGGCAGCCACTTCTACCTGGCGCTGTACTGGGCTCAGGCCCTGGCCGCCCAGACCGAAGACGCGGCACTGCAAGCGCAGTTCGCGACCCTGGCCAAAACCCTGACCGAGAACGAGGCGACCATCGTTGCCGAGCTCAACGGCGTACAGGGCAAGCCAGTGGACATCGGTGGTTACTACCACGCCGACGCCGAGCTGATCAGCAAGGCCATGCGCCCAAGCGCAACCTTCAACGCGGCGATTGCTGCGCTGGTTTAAGGTTGTAAGGGAACATCACAAACCCCGGCCGTGTGCCGGGGTTTGTGTTTCCAGAATTCACAAAAATCCCCTGTGGGAGCGAGCCTGCTCGCGAATGCGGTTTATCATTCACCACCTTCGTTGACTGACCCACAGCGTTCGCGAGCAG
>NZ_JABULD010000654.1:0-9646 GCF_014060985.1 Pseudomonas sp. MD195_PC81_125 | reverse complement strand
CAAAGAYGCAGCCTGCGGCAGCTCCTACAGGGATCGGGGTGTTTTTTGAGTTTTTGTGGACGACACGCAGACTTGTGGGAGCTGGCTTGCCAGCGATGGCAGTGGGTCATTCGGTATTTTTGTACGATTTTTTACCGATTTGCTGCGGTCTCCACACAAACGCCGAAACCTCTCGCCGCAACCTCCGTCTTGTCCTACAGCCAGTTTTGAGTAGATAGCACTAAGGTGGAGGCCCTGGCAGATGGATACCGATGAGAGGCAAAAAAATGAACAGGGACATCGTTTGCGAATGGGCTGAAAAAGTCTACGGATTGGCAGCACCGAAATATTCTGGCTATATTTGTCCAGAATACAGGGGTGAGCTGATGATCATCGTTCCGCTGGCTGAAGCCAAAAACAATTTATCCAAACTCGTCGATGAAGCCGCTGCTGGCCAAGTCATCACGATTGCCAAGCATGGCCGGCCGATGGCTCGCCTCGTTCCCGTAGGAAAACCCAGCGCTCAACGTATTGGCGCAATGAAAGGCAAACTGGTGTTGCCCGACGATTTCGACTCACCATTGCCCGATGACATGCTTGATGCATTTGAGGGCACTCAAGCATGAGGCTTCTGCTCGACACGCACGTTTTGCTCTGGACGCTCAGTGATGACGTCAGACTGTCCGGCAAAGCCAGAAAACTGATTGAGAACGCCGCCGAAATCTACATCAGCGCCGCCACCTTCTGGGAAATGGCGATCAAGGTTGGGCTCGGCAAGCTAAATGTTGATCTGGAAGAAGTCCGCCAATATTGTCTCGACAGTGGCTTTATCGAACTGCCAGTGACTGCAGAGCACGCCATCGCTGTGAAGGATCTTGAGCACCATCATCGCGATCCGTTTGACCGTATTATCGTGGCCACAGCGATGACCGAACCAATGAAGTTGCTTACGGCTGATGCTCTGGTTGCTCGGTACACCGATATGGCTGTTCTGGTCTGATCAAGACACATCTAGCACCGTCACACATCAATGCTGGCTGCCAGGCCAACCATCAAGCCACACAGTGAATCCGGGTGTACCCGGGCCTGACCCCATGCTTGATATCTTTGAAGAAATTAAAAAATGAAGCTGGCATTGACCGATGTCCTGCGGCAGCTCCTACAGGGATCGGGGTGTTTTTGAGTTTTGTGGACACCACGAAAACCTGTGAGAGCTTGCCTGCAAGCGATGGCGGCGGGTCAGTCACATCCTTGTTGTTTGACACACCGCTATCGCTGGCAAGCCAGCTCCCACAAGAGTTTGTGGTGTGCCCAGATTGTGTAAGCAACACAGAAACCTGTGGGAGCGTGGCTTGCCCGCGATGGCGGTAGATCAGGCAACAAAAAAAACGGCACCTTTCGGTGCCGTTCGCTTTTCACTATTTCAGCCGTTACTTACGCGCATCCGCCCACGATTTCAGCAGTTCGTTGTAGCTCACGGTCTCGCCCTTCGGCTTCTCGTTGGCCAGTTTCGGTTTTGGTGCGCCCGGCTGGTCGAACCAGTATTGCGCGTCGCGTTCCGGGTTCATTTTCGGTGCGCACGTGGCTTGCGCCTTGGAGCGTTCGAGGCGGGTCATGATCGCGTCCTGATCTTTCGCCAGGCCATCCAGCGCCTGCTGCGGAGTCTTCTCGCCGCTGGCCGCTTCGGCGATGTGGCTCCACCACAGCTGCGCCAGACGCGGATAGTCCGGCACGTTGGTCCCGGTCGGGGTCCATTGCACACGGGCCGGGCTGCGGTAGAACTCGACCAGGCCGCCGAGTTTAGGCGCCAGATCGGTCATCGCCTGCGAGTTGATGTCCGACTCGCGAATCGGCGTCAGGCCGACGATGGTTTTCTTCAGCGACACGGTTTTCGAGGTGACGAACTGTGCGTACAGCCACGCCGCCAGCTTCTGTTTCTCAGGCGTGGATTTCATGAACGTCCACGAACCCACGTCCTGATAGCCGAGCTTCATGCCCTCTTCCCAATACGGCCCGCGCGGCGACGGCGCCATGCGCCATTTCGGCGTGCCGTCGGCGTTGACCACCGGCAGGCCCGGTTTGGTCATGTCGGCGGTGAACGCGGTGTACCAGAAGATCTGCTGGGCGATATTGCCTTGTGACGGCACCGGGCCGGACTCGGAGAACGTCATGCCCGCCGCTTCCGGTGGCGCGTAGGCCTTGAGCCAGTCGACGTATTTCTGCGTGGCGAACACTGCCGCCGGGCCGTTGGTGTCGCCGCCGCGGGTCACGCTGGAACCGACCGGGTGGCAGTCCTCGACGCGAATTCCCCATTCGTCCACCGGCAGACCATTGGGCAAGCCTTTGTCGCCACCACCGGCCATGGAGAACCAGGCATCGGTAAAGCGCCAGCCCAGCGACGGGTCTTTCTTGCCGTAATCCATGTGGCCGTAGACACGCTTGCCGTCGATTTCCTTGACGTCTTCGCTGAAGAATTTGGCGATGTCTTCATAGGCCGACCAGTTCACCGGCACGCCCAATTCGTAACCGTACTTTTCCTTGAACTTGGCTTTCAGATCGGCGCGTTCGAACCAGTCGGCGCGGAACCAGTACAGGTTGGCGAACTGCTGGTCGGGCAGTTGATAGATCTTGCCGTCCGGCGCGGTGGTGAACGAGATACCGATGAAGTCCTTGATGTCGAGGGTCGGTGAGGTGAAGTTCTTGCCTTCGTTGGCCATCAGGTCAGTGATCGACTCGGTCTTGCCGTAGCGAAAGTGCGTACCGATCAAATCCGAGTCGTTGACCCAGCCGTCGTAGATGTTCTTGTCCGACTGCATCACCGTCTGCATTTTTTCCACCACGTCGCCTTCTTGCAACAGGTCGTGGGTGAGTTTGATCCCGGTGATTTCGCTGAACGCCTTGGCCAGCACCTTGGACTCGTATTCGTGGGTGGTCAGGGTCTCGGAAACCACTTTGATTTCCATGCCGCGGAACGGCTCGGCGGCCTTGATGAACCACTTCAATTCTTCGAGCTGCTGATCCGCCGTCAGGGTTGACGGTTTGAATTCGCTGCCGATCCACTTTTTCGCAGCGTCTTCGTAGGCATCGGCCCAGGCCGAAGCGCTCAAACCGCTGAGTGCGAGCATGGCTGCCAATGAAATGCTATGTCGCAGCTTATTGTTTTTATCGAACATAGAGACCTCCAGTTAGAGTTTCGGAGCACGATTGCCGAGCGACTCGACTAGCCCCAGCGCATCACAACCAACAGCCACACCAGAGACAGCGCGGACGCCACCCAGATGCTCCAGTCGGTGACGCCGATTACCAGCAGATGCAGGTAGGCGCTGCCGAGAAGACCGATGAACAAGCGATCGCCACGGGTGGTGGCAATCGGCAGAAAACCGCGGCGCAGGATGCTCGGCGAGCGCAGTTCCCAGGTGGTCATGCCCACCAGCAACAGGCCGATGGCAATAAAGAACCCCGCCGTGGGGGTGGTCCAGCTCATCCATTCCATCATGCGTTCCTCAGACCCGACCCAGGGCAAAGCCCTTGGCCACGTGGTTGCGAACAAACCAGATCACCAGCATGCCCGGCAGGATGGTCAACACCCCCGCCGCTGCCAGCACGCCCCAGTCGATGCCCGAGGCCGACACGGTGCGGGTCATCACCGCCGCGATCGGCTTGGCGTTGACCGACGTCAGCGTGCGCGCCAGCAGCAGTTCGACCCAAGAGAACATGAAGCAGAAAAACGCCGTGACACCGATCCCGGAGCCGATCAGCGGGATGAAAATCTTCACGAAGAACTTGGGGAAGCTGTAGCCGTCGATGTAGGCGGTTTCGTCGATTTCCTTGGGCACCCCGGACATGAACCCCTCAAGAATCCACACCGCCAGCGGCACGTTGAACAGACAGTGCGCGAGTGCCACGGCGATGTGCGTATCGAACAGCCCGATCGACGAATACAACTGAAAGAACGGCAGCAAAAACACCGCCGGCGGCGCCATGCGGTTGGTCAGCAGCCAGAAGAACAGGTGCTTGTCACCGAGGAAGCGATAGCGCGAAAACGCGTACGCCGCCGGCAGCGCCACACTCAGCGAGATCACCGTGTTGAGGCTGACGTAATACAGCGAATTGAGATAACCGGTGTACCAGCTCGGGTCGGTGAAAATCACCTTGTAGTTGTGCCAGGTGAAATCCTGCGGGAACAGGGTCAACCCGCCGAGGATTTCGGTGTTGCTCTTGAACGACATGTTCAGCAGCCAGTAGATCGGCACCAGCAGGAACAGGATGTACACCAGCAACGGAATCAGCTTTCTTTTGTGCATGGCCGGGCCCTCAGCGATTGGCGTCGGAATGGGTCATGGCGGTGTAGAACAGCCACGAGACCAGCAGGATGATCAGGAAATACACCAGCGAAAACGCCGCTGCCGGGCCCAGATCGAATTGGCCGACCGCCATCTGCGTCAAGGTCTGACTGAGGAAGGTCGTGGCATTCCCCGGCCCGCCGCCGGTGAGCACGAACGGCTCGGTGTAGATCATGAAACTGTCCATGAAGCGCAGCATCACCGCGATCAGCAGCACGCTTTTCAGCTTGGGCAACTGGATGTGCCTGAACACTGCCCAGGCCGAGGCGCGGTCGATGCGCGCCGCCTGGTAGTACACGTCAGGAATCGCCCGCAACCCGGAGAAACACAGCAGCGCCACCAGCGAAGTCCAGTGCCAGACGTCCATCACCAGCACCGTGACCCAGGCGTCCATGGTGTTGGCCGCGTAGTTGTAGTTGATGCCCAGCGCATTCAGGCTCGAGCCGAGCAGACCGATGTCGGCGCGACCGAAGATCTGCCAGATGGTGCCGACCACGTTCCACGGGATCAGCAGCGGAATCGCCAGGATGATCAGCACCACTGACGACCAGCGACCCTTGGTCGGCATGGTCAGGGCGACGGCGATGCCCAGCGGAATTTCAATCAACAGCACGCAGGCCGAGTAGATGAACTGGCGCAGCAGCGAGTCATGCAGACGCGGATCGAGCAGCACCTGTTTGTACCAGTCGGCGCCGACGAAGTAGCGGCTGGACTGGTCGAAGATGTCCTGCACCGAGTAGTTGACCACGGTCATCATCGGGATCACCGCACTGAACGCCACCAGCAGGAACACCGGCAACACCAGCCACCAGGCCTTGTTGTTCTGCACCTTGTTCATGGCTGCACCTCGGTAGAGTCGGTGTCTTCAAGAAGAAACTCGTCGGCGTAGACCATCAGCCACTGCGCCGGAAAACTGATGTACGCGGTGCCCTGCGGCACCGGTTTGTCTTCGGCCAGACGCACCTTCAACGGCGCGCCGTCGAGGTCGAGGGTGAGGATCTTGTAGGTGCCCAGGTCTTCGACGTGAACCACCCGCGCCTGCATCGCCTCGTCAAACGGTTCATCCCAGACATGGATGAACTCCGGGCGGATGCCGACCTTCAGATTTTTCCACTGGCCGTGTTCGATATGCCGCTGCAAGGCGTCGGACAACGGCAGGTGCGTGGAGGCGAAACCGACCCCACCCGGCTGCGGCTGCACCTCGATCAGGTTCATCCCCGGGCTGCCGATGAAGTAGCCGACAAAGGTGTGGCTCGGCCGCTCGAACAATTCCCGCGGGGTGCCGAACTGCACGATCTGCCCGCCGTACATCACCGCGATCTTGTCAGCGAAGGTCGAGGCCTCCAGTTGATCGTGGGTGACGTAGACCATGGTGATGTTGAACTGCTCGTGGATCTGCTTGAGCTTGCGTCGCAGCTTCCACTTCAGGTGCGGGTCGATCACCGTCAGCGGCTCGTCGAAGAGGATCGCCGAGACGTCGTCGCGCACCAGGCCACGGCCCATGGAGACTTTTCTGCTTTTCGTCGGCGGTGAGGTTGCGGGCCTTCTTGCTCAGCAGGTTTTGCAGGTCGAGGACTTCGGCGATTTCCTGCACCTTGCTGTGCACTTTCGCCTCGGCCATGCCCTGATTTCTCAGGGGAAAGGCCAGGTTGTCGAACACGGTCATGGTGTCGTAGACCACCGGGAACTGGAACACCTGGGCGATGTTGCGCTTCTCCGGGGTCAGGTCATTCACCGCTTTGCCATCGAACAACACATGCCCTTGCGAGGGGCTGAGCAGGCCGGAAATGATGTTGAGCAAGGTCGACTTGCCGCAACCCGAAGGGCCGAGCAAGGCATAGGCGCCGCCCTGCTCCCAAATATGGTCCATTTCGCGGATTGCGTAATCGTCAGGCCCGCTCGGCTGCTTGCTGTAGCTGTGGGCCAGGTGCTGCAAACGGATTTCGGCCATCAGGCAACCCTCGCGACACGCCGGCCCGGTGCCTGCACCAGACGGCCCTGCGCATCGAACACGAACAGTTTGTGGGTCGGGATGTAAATGCGGATCGGCGCATCGACGTCGTATTCGTGCACCCCGGGCAGGTGCAGTACCAGCAGGAAATGTTCGTTGCGCACGTGCAGGAAGGTTTCCGAACCGCTGATCTCCGCCACCTCGACGGTAACCGCCAGTTCCAGATCGTCATCGTTGCTCGGCACCAGCGAAATATGGCTGGGGCGCACGCCGAAGCGGAACTCGCCCTCGCCCACCGGGCGTAGATCGACGTTCAACGGGAAGTGCACGAAGTTGGCAAAGCTGACTTCGTTGCCAGCAATGCGCCCGGGCATCAGGTTGATCGGCGGTTCGGAGAACAACTCCGCTGCCAGCACGGTTTGCGGCTGGTGATACACCGAAGTCGACGGGCCACTCTGGATCACCCGGCCTTCGTGAAGAATGGTCGTGGTGCCGCCCAAGGCCAACGCTTCGTTGGGCTCGGTGGTGGCGTAGATCGCGATGGTGTGGCGGGCCTTGAACAGCTCGCGCATCTCTTGGCGCAGTTCTTCGCGCAGCTTGTAATCGAGGTTGACCAGCGGCTCGTCGAACAGGATCAGTTCGGCATCCTTGACCAGCGCCCGGGCCATCGCCGTACGCTGCTGCTGGCCGCCGGAGAGTTCCAGCGGATAGCGCTGCAGGAACTTCTCGATGCGCAGCATCCGTGCGGTTTCCTGCACCTTGCTGTGGATGATGTCCTTGGCGACACCGGCCTGACGCAGCGGCGAGGCGATGTTCTCGAACACGGTCATGGTCGGGTAATTGATGAACTGCTGATAGACCATCGACACGTTGCGCAGGCGCACCGGGCGCTGGGTGACGTCGACGCCGTTCATCAGGACGCGGCCGCTGTCGGGCTTGTCCAGACCGGCCATCAAACGCATCAGGCTGGTCTTGCCGGACAGCGTGCGGCCGAGCAGAACGTTGAAGGATCCGGGTTCGAAGGTCAGGCAGGCATCGTCGATCCAGGTCTGGCCCTCGACGGTACGGCTGACGTGCTCCAGGGTGAGTGACATGGCTCGGCCTTTTTTATTATTGGAGTCAAGCGACCTGTGCAGCAAAGCGACATTCGTGCCAGAAATGGCAAGTGGTTGATTTGTGATGAAAAGCGCCAAAAACGCGGGGAATGGGCGTTCATTGCTGAACACATTTGAACAGTCGGGCGATTGACAATGAACAATAGTGAACAACACTCTATGAACTGTTCACGCACCCTGTAGGAGCTGCCGAAGGTGCGATCTTTTTGACTTTTTGTTTTTCAAAGAATAAGATCAAAAAGATCGCAGCCTGCGGCAGCTCCTACAGGGGAATTGTGTGGGTCATAACAATAATAAAAACGCTGCATCAGAGGCCCACAGCCATGGCCGTACCCGCCCCGCCGCTGTCCCACGACGCGATCGTCCAGACCTCCTGGCAGCGTTGCCGCGCCTTCGGCCTCGACCATCAAAGTGCCCCGGCCTTCGACCAACTGCCTGCCGCCGGCATTGCGCAATTGCTCGACCGTCACCACTCACTGGTGCAAACCACGCATCAGGAAGTCCTGCCGTACTACGAGAACATCCTGAGCAACTCCAACTGCCTGATCATGCTCGCTGACCACCACGGCCAGGTGCTGACATCGTGGGGCACTCAGCGCTTTATCGAGCCGAACCTGGCCCGGGGTTTTCGCGCCGGAGCGAGCTGGATGGAACGCTGCAGCGGCACCAATGCCATCGGCACCGCGCTGGCCTGCGAGCAAGCGGTGCACATCGAACACGATGAACACTTTCTGAAAGCCAACCGCTTCATGACCGGTTCTGCCGCGCCGATATTCGATGCCGAGCGCAAGATCATCGCCGTGCTCGACGTGTCCAGCGACAGTTACCTGCCGCCCTCGCACACGTTGGGCATGGTCAAGATGATGAGCCAGACCGTGGAGAACCGGCTGATCCTCAACCTGTTCCACGGCCAGCACTTTCAACTGACCTTCAACACCGGGTTGAACAACCTCGACAGTCAATGGGCCGGTTTGCTGATTTTCGATGAGAGCGGTCAAGTGCTGTCGGCCAATCGCCGCGCGGACAATCTGCTTGGCGTGCGCCTGTCGCGGGTCAGCGTCGAAAGCCTGTTCAACGTGTCGCTGCTGGAGCTGCTGAATCAGCCGGACGGCTTGCCGTTTGCCTTGCAGACCTCGGGGCGCAACCGTTTCCAGTGCCTGTTGAAGCGACCGCAACAGGCGCCTGTTCAGCCTCGGGTATTTGCCGAACCGAAAACGGCGCCGATCAAAGCGCCGGGCGTGATCAGCCTCAACTCTCTGCATTTTGGCGACAGCCGCGTGGAAAAAGCCGTGCGTCAGGCCGAACGCCTGCTGGAAAAAGACATCCCGCTGCTGATCCACGGTGAAACCGGGGTCGGCAAGGAAGTCTTCGTCAAAGCGCTGCACCAAGCCAGCTCCCGCAGCAAACAGGCATTCATCGCCGTCAACTGCGCGGCGATCCCCGCCGAACTGGTGGAGTCGGAACTGTTCGGCTACGAAAAAGGCGCGTTCACCGGCGCCAGCCAGAAAGGCAGCATCGGCCTGATCCGCAAGGCTGACAAAGGCACCCTCTTCCTCGACGAAATCGGCGACATGCCGTTGCCGACTCAGGCGCGGTTGTTGCGGGTGTTGCAGGAGCGCTGTGTGCAACCGGTGGGCAGCAGCGAGTTGTTCCCGGTGGATCTGCGGATCATCTCGGCGACCAACCGCTCTTTGCGCGAGCAAGTGCAATTGGGCCGGTTTCGTGAGGACTTGTACTACCGAATTGGCGGTTTGACACTGGAACTGCCGCCGCTCAGAGAGCGCGGTGATAAAGAGGCGCTGTTCAAACGCCTGTGGGAGCAGCATCGCGAACCGACACAATGGGCCGGGCTCAGCCGCGAAGTGCTGGAGCTGTTCAGTCGTCATCCATGGCCGGGCAATCTGCGTCAGGTCAGCAGCGTGATGCAGGTGGCGCTGGCCATGGCCGAGGAACAACCGGTACGGCCAGAGCATTTGCCGGATGATTTTTTTGTCGATCTGGAGATGGAGCCGGTGGAAACGGCAGCGCCGTTGGGGCTGGACTTGAATGACGTTGAAGCGTTGAACCGCGAGTTGAAGGCGGCCGGGGGGAATATTTCGCACCTGGCGCGGCGGTTGGGGGTGAGTCGGAATACGCTGTACAAGCGGTTGCGGCAGGCTGAATGACAACTCGGCCTTGAGGGCCTCTTCGCGAGCAGGCTCGCTCCCACAGGGGATTCGTGTCGTGCACGGAAAACGGACTTCACGAAAATCCACTGT
>NZ_JABULD010000067.1:0-24399 GCF_014060985.1 Pseudomonas sp. MD195_PC81_125 | reverse complement strand
TTCGGCGTTTGGWAAGTGATGACTCGCTGTAAGAGCGAAACCGCCAGCGGCGACACCCGCAGAAACGGATATGCCCCCAATCCAAAAAAAACCAGACCCCGTAACCCGAGGTCTGGCAAAAGTGACCCGCCGCAACGGCGAAACCGTAATCAGCAACCCCCGCAGCAACGGATATGCCCCCAATCCAAACATTGACCCATCCTCAACCCATGCGTAGCCTTGCACCTTCGAGGTTCTTCGGCCCACGCCGAAGCTAAGAAGGGAACGCGGTCAAAGCCGCGGCTGCCCCCGCAACTGTGAACGGTGAAGTTCGTTGCCACGCCACTGCCAGCTCAATTCACTGAGCCCGCGGGAAGGCGCAGCGAATGCCAGGTCCATGGCCTGAACACCGTCAGCCAGGAGACCTGCCTCGTGACAGATTTCTCACTACAACCGGGCGGGGTGATCCGGTGGCGAATTCTTCCGCGCGCACGCCCGCAGCGGATCTCGTCCAGTATGCCCGCCACCTTGCCAAAGGGCATCCGATGAAAACACTGGCCAAACTCCCCGTCACCATCGTCACCGGTTTCCTCGGCTCGGGCAAAACCACCTTGCTGCGCCATATGCTCGACAACGCTCAGGGCCGCCGTATCGCGGTGATCGTCAACGAGTTCGGCGAGCTGGGCATCGACGGTGAGATCCTCAAACAATGCACCATCGGCTGCACCGAAGAAGAAGCCACCGGTCGCGTCTACGAATTGGCCAACGGCTGCTTGTGCTGCACGGTGCAGGAAGAGTTCTTCCCGGTGATGCGCGAACTGGTCGCCCGTCGCGGTGATCTCGATCACATTCTGATCGAGACGTCCGGTCTGGCCCTGCCAAAACCCTTGGTCCAGGCTTTCCAGTGGCCGGAAATCCGCAGCGCCTGCACCGTTGACGCGGTGATCACCGTGGTCGACAGCCCGGCCGTGGCCGCCGGGACCTTTGCTGCGTTCCCGGACCAGGTCGATGCCCAGCGCAAACTCGATCCGAACCTGGATCACGAATCGCCGCTGCATGAATTGTTCGCCGACCAACTGGCCAGCGCCGATCTGGTGATCCTCAACAAGGCCGACCAGACCAGCCAGGAAGACCTCGCTCGCGTGCGCGCTGAAGTCGCTGAAGAACTGCCGCCAGCAGTAAAAATCATCGAAGCCAGCAACGGTCGCCTGCCGCTGGACGTGTTGATTGGTCTCGGTGCCGGATCCGAAGAACACATCGACAGCCGTCACAGCCATCACGATCACCACCACGACGGTGATGACGACCACGATGACCACGATCACGACGCCTTCGATTCGATCTCCATCGAACTGCCGCAAGCCGACGAAAGCCTGCTGCTCGACGCGCTGACGCAACTGGTTGTGCAGCACGGCATCCTGCGTGTGAAGGGCTTCGCGGCGATTCCGAACAAGCCGATGCGCCTGTTGATTCAAGGCGTGGGCACGCGTTTCGACAAGCACTTCGACCGCCAGTGGGGCGCTGACGAAGCGCGCGTCACTCGTCTGGTGTTGATCGGTCAGGAACTCGACGCTGCGCAACTCGAAGCGCAACTGCGCGCCGCGCTCAGCGTTTAAGCCATGCACCTGCTCAGGACCCAGCCCGGCGGTTTCGTGTCGGATGACAACATTGCCGACCTTGGACAAACCCCCGCCGAGCTGGTGATCCTGTGCAGCGGCGACTCCAGCCTGGCGCTGCTCGCCGAAGCGGCGCAGCAACTGCCCGAGGATTACCCGAGCCTGCGCCTGGCCAATCCGATGCAGGTGCAGAATCACGCTTCGGTCGATCTGTATGTCGAGGAGGTGCTGCGGCACGCCAAGGTCATCCTGATTTCGCTGCATGGCGGCATCGCCTACTGGCGTTATGGCGTCGAGCGTCTGGTGGAATTGTCCGAGCGCGGCGTGCAGGTGATTCTGGTGCCGGGGGATGACCGTCCGGACCCGGAACTCAGCGACCTGAGCACCGTGCCCGCCGAAGATCGCGACCGTCTCTGGCAGTTTTTGCGTCAGGGCGGCATGGGCAATGCGCTGGGCTTCTTCCATTGTCTGGCCAACCGCTGGCTGGCGCGGGATTACGCCTGGGGCGAGCCGCAAGCGCTGCCGCGTACGGCGATTTATCACCCACAGAAAAACACCGCCGCACTGAGCGACTGGCAAGCCGATTGGCAGCCCGGTCAACCGGTCGCGGCGGTGCTGTTTTATCGCTCGCATTTGCAAGCGGCGAACACCGCGTTCATCGATGTGTTCTGCCAGCGCTTGCAGGCGGCGGGGCTCAATCCGTTGCCGATCGCCGTCGCCAGCCTGAAAGAACCCGGCTGTCTGTCGGTGGTCGAGGACTGGCTGGATGAGGTCGAAGCTGCGGTGATCCTCAACACCACCGGCTTCGCGCAATCCAGCCCGGAAGCGCCGCACCTGCGGCCGTTCCGGCGCAATATTCCGGTGATTCAGGCGATCTGCGCCCAGGACAACGAGCCGGGCTGGCGCGACAGCGAACAGGGGCTGGGGCCACGGGATCTGGCGATGCACATTGCCTTGCCGGAACTTGACGGGCGCATCATCAGCCGGCCGGTCAGCTTCAAGGATCTGGCCTGGCGCAGCGAGCGCAGTCAGTCCGACGTGGTCTGCTACCGGGCGCAACCCGAGCGCATGGATTTCGTCGCTGAACTGGCCCGGCGCTGGAGCGATCTGGCGCGGCTGCCGAACGCTGAAAAACGCATCGCACTGATTCTCGCCAACTACCCGACCCGCGACGGTCGCATCGGCAATGGCGTCGGCCTCGACACGCCAGCGGCGGCGTTGAATATCCTGCGCGCGTTGCAGACCGACGGCTTTCCGTTGACCGCGGAGTTGCCGGACAGCGGCACCGCGTTGATCCAGCAATTACTCGGCGGGGTCAGCAACGACCTCGACAGCATCGACCTGCGCCCGTGTCAGCAAAGTCTGGCGATGGACGCCTACCTGGCGATGTTCAATGCGCTGCCCGAGGCCAATCGCGCGGCAGTGCTGGAACGCTGGGGCACGCCGCAAAACGACCCGATGTGCCGCGACGGGCGAATGATGATCGCCGGTCTGCGCTTCGGCTTGACCTTCGTCGGCATTCAGCCGGTGCGCGGTTATCAGGTCGATCCGAGTGCGGTGTATCACGACCCGGATCTGGTGCCACCGCACGGCTATCTGGCGTTCTATTTCTGGCTGCGCAACACCTACGGTGCGCACGCGGTGATTCACGTCGGCAAGCACGGCAACCTCGAATGGCTGCCGGGGCAAGGGCGTGGGGCTTTCGCAGAATTGCTGGCCGGACGCGCTGCTCGGGCCGCTGCCGAACATCTATCCGTTTATCGTCAACGACCCGGGCGAGGGCGCCCAGGCCAAACGGCGCACGCAAGCGGTGATCATCGACCACCTGATGCCGCCGCTGACCCGCGCCGAAACCTACGGCCCGTTGCGCAATCTGGAACTGTTGGCCGACGAATATTACGAGGCGCAACTGCTCGATCCACGTCGTGCGCGAGAGCTGCAACGCGACATTCTGCAACTGGTGCGCGAGACGCAGATCGACCGCGAACTGCAACTCGACGCGGGCCTGGACAGTGATGCCGACGCCGCGATCTGGCTGCCGCGGCTGGACACCTACCTGTGTGATCTGAAGGAATCGCAGATTCGCGATGGCCTGCACATCTTTGGCGAATCGCCGACCGGACGTTTGCGTATCGATACCTTGCTGGCCTTGTTGCGCATTCCGCGTGGCGACGGCAAAGGCGCACAGTCGAGTCTGCTGCGGGCGTTGGCCAAGGCGTTTGAATTGAGCTTTGATCCGCTGGATTGCGCCCTTGCCGATCCATGGAACGGCCCGCGCCCTGCGGAGCTGCAAAGCGTCAGCGACGAAGTCTGGCGCAGCGCCGGCGATACCCGCGAACGCCTCGAACTGTTCGCTACTCAACTGATCGCCCAAGCACTACAAATCCCCTGTGGGAGCGAGCTTGCTCGCGAAAGCGGTGGGTCAGGTACATCAATGTCGACTGACACGACGCTTTCGCGAGCAAGCTCGCTCCCACAAGGGGCGTGTTGGGCTGAAGTGAGGGCGATCATTGAAAACCTGTGCGAAGTCATCGCCCCACGCCTCGACGCCTGCGGCCCCGCCGAAATGCGCGGTCTGCTCGACGCCCTCAACGGCCGCTTCGTCCCCGCCGGCCCAAGTGGCGCGCCCAGCCGTGGCCGTCTCGACGTGCTGCCCACCGGGCGCAACTTCTACTCGGTGGACGTGCGCAACCTGCCGACCACCACCGCGTGGCGCATCGGCTTCCAGTCCGCGACGTTGATTCTCGAGCGGCATTTGCAGGATCACGGCGATCACCTGCGTCAGCTCGGCCTGTCGGTGTGGGGCACCGCGACCATGCGCACCGGCGGTGACGACATCGCCCAGGCCATGGCACTGATGGGCGTGCGCCCGGTGTGGGCCACCGGCAGTCAGCGCGTCGATGATTTCGAGATTCTGCCGCTGAGCCTGCTTGACCGGCCACGGGTCGACGTCACGCTGCGGGTCTCGGGCTTTTTTCGCGATGCTTTTGCCAATTTGATTCGTCTGTTCGACGCCGCCGTGCAAGCGGTGGCAGCGCTGGACGAACCGGATGATCTCAATCCGCTGGCGGCGAAGGTGCGTGCCGAGCGCGAGGCGCTGTTGCAATCGGGGCTGGATGCCGACGCGGCGCGGCGTCAGGCCGGCTGGCGGATTTTCGGCGCCAAACCCGGTGCCTATGGCGCGGGCGTGCAGGGCGCCATCGACGGTCGCCTGTGGCAGAGTCGCGAGGATCTGGCCGAGGTCTACCTGAACTGGGGCGCTTACGCCTATGGCGGGGCGGATGAGGGCACCGCCGCCCGCGAACAGTTCGCCCAGCGCCTGAGCCAGGTGCAGGCGGTGTTGCAGAATCAGGACAATCGCGAGCACGACTTGCTCGATTCCAACGACTATTACCAGTTTCAGGGCGGCATGCTCGCGGCGGTGGAAACCCTGCGCGGGGAAGCGGCGGCGAGTTATCACGGCGATCACAGTCAGCCGGATCTGCCGAAAATCCGCACCCTGAAAGAAGAACTCAATCGGGTGATCCGCTCGCGGGCGGCCAATCCGAAGTGGATCGACGGGGTCAAACGTCACGGCTATAAAGGCGCGTTTGAACTGGCGGCGACAGTCGATAACCTGTTCGCCTTCGACGCCACCACGCAACTGATCGACGATCATCAATATGCGTTGCTGGCCGACGCCTATTTGCTCGACCCGACGACCCGGGATTTTGTTCGTGAACACAATCCGCATGCCCTGCGCGACATGACCGAACGCATGCTGGAAGCGCAGCAACGCGGGATGTGGCAGGAACCCGGCGTGTATAAAGAAGCACTGGAAAACCTGCTGCTGGATATAGAAGAAGACACCTGATGCACCGCAATCCCCTGTGGGCGCGAGCTTGCTCGCGAAGGCGTCGTGTCAGACAGTATTTTTGTAGCTGGCACACCGCTTTCGCGAGCAGGGATCAACGTGGCTCCCAGCGATTTTCGAAAGATCACCGACCATGACCGAGTATTGAAGATGACCGACATCCCGCATTTCCCGCTCTCCGCCGTGGTCGGCGCTGATGACTTGAAACTCGCGCTGTACCTCACCGCCATCGACCCGAAAATCGGTGGCGTGCTGATCGAAGGCCCACGCGGAATGGCTAAATCGACTCTGGCCCGTGGCCTCGCCGATCTGCTGGCCAGCGGTCAGTTCGTCACCTTGCCACTGGGCGCCACCGAAGAACGTCTGGTCGGCACCCTCGATCTGGATGCCGCGCTGAGTGAAGGTCGTGCGCAGTTTTCTCCCGGCGTGCTGGCCAAGGCCGACGGCGGTGTGCTGTATGTCGATGAAGTGAATCTGCTGCCGGATCATCTGGTGGATCTGCTGCTGGATGTGGCGGCCAGCGGCACCAACCTGGTCGAGCGTGATGGCATCTCGCATCGGCATTCGGCACGGTTTGTGTTGATCGGCACAATGAACCCGGAAGAGGGCGAATTGCGCCCGCAGCTGCTGGACCGTTTTGGCCTGAACGTCGCCCTCAGCGGCCACACCGCGCCGACCGAACGCGGGCAGATCATCCGTCGCCGACTGGATTTCGACAGCGACCCGCAGGCGTTCTGTGCGCAGTGGGAAGCCGAGCAGCAAGCGCTGCGCGAACGCTGCGAACAGGCGCGCATCGCCTTGGCGCGCATTGCGCTGGACGACGAGGCTTTGGCGAGCATCACCGAGCGCTGCTTTGCCGCCGGCGTCGATGGCTTGCGGGCCGATCTGGTCTGGCTGCGTGCGGCCCGAGCCCACGCGGCATGGCGCGGTGCCGAAGCCATTGCCGAGCAAGACATCGATGCGGTGGCGGAATTCGCCCTGCGCCATCGCCGTCGTGGGTCCACTTCGCCCAGCCCTCAACCATCTGCGCAGAACCAGACCAGCACCCAGGCCGAACCAAGCGATGGGCAGGGGCAGTGGGGCGACATGCCTGCTCCGGGCGCTGGCGACTGGCGCACGCCGCGAAGTGCCGAGCTGGCCAAAAAAGTAACCGGCATTCGTCCCCGATCCGACGCGGGGGCGAATGCCAGTCCCCGCGCCGGACGACTCGACTACGGACGCCAGGGCAAGCGCCACGCTGCGCGCAGCGGTCTGGTGAACTGGCCAGGGACGCTGCTAAACGGTCGGCCGCAAACCCGTGAGGACTTGCAGTTTCAGCTGCGCACTCGTGCCCCCCATGAGTTATGGCTGGTGATCGTCGATGCGTCGGCTTCGACGCGTCGGCATCAGGCACTGAGCGATGCCAAGGGTTTGCTCGCGCAATTGTTTGATGACGCTTACAGACAACGGGCACGACTGGCACTGCTGACCGCCAGTGGCAGCGCGCCGCAATGGCAGGTGCAAGGATTGAAGGCTTCAAGTGGCTTGCGCACCTGGCTGGAGACACTGGGCGCGGGCGGCGGCACGCCATTGGTGGCGGCGTTGACGCAGGCGCAGCAATGGCTGATGCAGCGACAAAAGCGCTTTCCGGCCGAGCAGCAACGCTTGTTGCTGGTCACGGACGGACGTTTGAAAACCTTGCCGCCGCTGCTGCCGCTGGGGTGTCCGGGGTTGCTGATCGACATCGAGCGGGGGCCGATCCGTCTGGCGCGGGCGCGGGAATTGGCGGCGGTGCTGAATGCGGAATATCGGCATATCGATGATGTGTGAAGTCTGAGCGGGCCTCTTCGCGAGCAAGGTTGGTGAACACCGCTTGCTCTGTGGGAGCGAGCCTGCTCGCGAAGGTATCGCCTCGGACCATGCGGGATCACCAAAAACCGCAGCGCTGCTCTATGCTCCACCCAGCCCAATCACAAGGAGTGAATCATGCGGGTACTGGTCGCCAATCCTCAGGACGATTTTCGCGTCAAGGCCTACGCCGGCACCAACGGCGTGCTGCTCGCCATGGACTTGGCCGAACCCCGCCGTAATGGCTTGCTCGGGTTTGCCATCGAAAAGCAGCAGGGTGACA
Source organism: Pseudomonas sp. MD195_PC81_125 (assembly GCF_014060985.1). Lineage (NCBI taxonomy): Bacteria > Pseudomonadati > Pseudomonadota > Gammaproteobacteria > Pseudomonadales > Pseudomonadaceae > Pseudomonas > Pseudomonas sp. MD195_PC81_125. The sequence goes on along the minus strand of NZ_JABULD010000067.1, from coordinate 16,841 downwards.
AACCGTGGTTGTTCCTGTTCAACAGCCTGACGTTTCCCGGCAAGGTTCACACGTTCCCGCAATATCACGCCACGCCCAGCGATAAGGCACCGCTGCAGAAATTCCGCTGGGCCGATTACGCCGTCAACCCGGGCACGACCCTGCACTATCGCGTGCACCTGGCCTACGGCACGGCGGACGCGCCGCTACTGGGCGAATCGCTCGCGCTGAGCATCACCAGTGACGACGGCCACCCGGCCAATCAGAGCGTGATCTTCAATCGCGCCGTGGCTGCCAGTCAGGCGTTTCAGCGCAAATTTCCCGACCTCGACGCACAGATCAGCGCCAACAAGAACCTGCCCATCGAAGCCTGGCCCGACGCGGCGCGCCTGTGGCTGGAGAACGGACTGCTGGAGCGATTGCTGAGCTTCATCGAGCAGGCTGTGGACGCGCAGTGGGCGTTGGACATTGCGATCTACGAGTATCAGTTGCAGGCGATCATCGATGCCGTGAACGCGGCGTTCGCGCGAGGGGTGCAAGTGCGCGTGCTGTACCACGCCCAGCCTGATGATCCCGATACGACCCTGAACGAAGCGAACCTTGCCCAATTACCAGCGGCGAACAAGCGGGGCCGGGTCACTCACAACATTTTCCACGACAAATTCATCGTCCTCAGCCGAGTCGATGGCGTCGGTCAGCGTCAACCGCAGGCGGTGCTGTGCGGCAGCACCAATTTCACCGCCAATGGCGTGTATCGCCAGGCCAATGTGGTGCATACGCTTGATGACGTGACCATTGCCACGCGCTATTTGCAAACGTTCGAAGAGGTCTGGGCCAACCCCGCCGACGTCGCTGCGACGCGCAACTGGATCACCGAGCACAACCCGATGGATCCGACGCAGCCGCTGTTCGCCGGGTTCTCGCCACGCAGCGGTGGCGGCGATTTGCGTGAGTTTGTCGAGATCATCGAGGCCGCCAGCAAGGACGTGCTGTTTGTCACGGCATTCACCTTGCCGGACGCGATCCTCAATGCGTTGCTTGGCAAGCCCCATGACGACATCCTGCGTTACGGCCTGCAAAACACCGCGAGCCGCATCACCGGGTTTCATGCCGACCGCAGCGCCGAATTCGCCGCCACCGCCTTGCTCAACACCGGGCTGGAAGGCTGGCTGAAAGAAAACATGAAAGGTCAGAAGGGCAACCTGTTGGTGCACACCAAAGCGGTGGTCGTCGACTTCACCAGCGACAGGCCGACGATTATCAGCGGCAGCCACAACCTCAGCACTTCGGCCAGTCACGGCAATGACGAGAACTTCCTGATCATTCGCGGCGACACCGATCTGGCTGATCGTTACGGTCTGGAATTGCTGCGGTTTTATGAGCATTACCGCTTCCGCTATTTCGCGAAAAAACTCGAGCTGAAGCAGGTGAGTCCGTTGGCGGTGGATGACAGCTGGACCAACGATTACTACGTGGAGGGGGATTTGCGCCAGTTGTCGCGGTTGCGCTTTGCCGGACGATGACAGACTCCTGTAGGAGCTGCCGCAGGCTGCGATCTTTTGACTTTGTTTTTTTTAAGGTCAAGATCAAAAGATCGCAGCCTGCGTCAGCTCCTGCAGGGGGGCAGTGGTCAGTTGATACAGATTTTGAAATGATTTCGCTCTGTAGGAATTGTCGTCAGAGCCTGTACGCTCCAAGGCCATTTTTCATTCAGGATTTGCATGAACACCCTCTTGGAGCCTCCCAGTCGTACCTTCTCCTCGCGCCATGGCGCGGTCTTGACGCACTCGCAGCATCCGGTTTTCCGACACCCGTCTATCGTTGACAACGCGGCTTCAGAGCCTTCGCGTTGCACTTTGCCGTGTCCGGCAGCCTGAATTCACTGAAGAGAGATCGAGACATTTTATGGAATGGTTAGCGGATCCCACGGCCTGGTTAGGCTTGTTGACTCTGATCGTGCTGGAACTGGTGCTGGGTATCGACAACCTGGTGTTCATCGCGATTCTGGCGGACAAACTGCCGCCACATCAGCGCGATCGTGCGCGGATCATCGGCCTGTCGCTGGCGCTGATCATGCGTCTGGGCCTGTTGGCGAGCATTTCCTGGCTGGTGACCCTCACGCAGCCGTTGTTCGAAGTGTTCGGCAAGAGCTTCTCCGGCCGTGACCTGATCATGCTGTTTGGTGGTGTGTTCCTGCTGTTCAAGGCGACGATGGAGCTGCACGAACGGCTTGAAGGCCACGTCGGCCAGCGCTCGACCAACGCCGCTTACGCGCTGTTCTGGCCGATCGTGGCGCAGATCGTGGTGCTCGATGCGGTGTTCTCGCTGGACGCGGTAATCACCGCCGTCGGCATGGTCGACGAGTTGGCGGTGATGATGATCGCGGTGATCATTTCCATCGGCCTGATGATTGTGGCCAGCAAGCCGCTGACCCGCTTCGTCAATGCGCACCCGACGGTGATCATGCTGTGTCTGGGCTTCCTGATGATGATCGGTTTCGCCCTGACCGCCGAAGGCCTGGGCTTCCACATCCCGAAAGGCTATCTGTACGCGGCCATCGGCTTCTCGATCCTGATCGAGGTGTTCAACCAGATCGCCCGGGCCCGACGCAAACGTTCGATGCAAGGCCTGCGCCCCCTACGTGAGCGCACGGCACACGCGGTGATGCGCTTGCTGGGCGGACGCAAGCTGGAAGTGGAGGAGGTCGGCGAGGAAATTTCCGATCTGCTGGATGACGGCGAAGCCCCGAGTGCAGAACTGTTCGACCGGCGCGAGCGGGTGATGATCAGTGGCGTGCTGCAACTGGCCGAACGCCCGATTCGCAACCTGATGACCGTGCGCGCCGACGTTGACACCATCGATCTGGCCGACGACGCCGAAACGATCCGGACAAAACTGATGCACTCGTCCTATTCGCGTCTGCCGCTGATCCGCAACGGTGCCGTGGATGAACCGTTGGGCTTCGTGCACAAGAAGGAATTGCTCAAGGAGTACCTGAGCGGCATTGAGCCGAACCTGGAACATCTCGCACGCAAGACCATCAACCTGCTCGACAGCTATTCGATCCTCAATGCGCTGGAGCAGATGCGCGCAGCGTCGACCCACATTGCTTTTGTGGTCAACGAGTTCGGCGACTTCGTCGGCGTGCTGACCATGACCGACATCCTCGAATCGATTGCCGGCGAACTGCCCGATGCCAGCGAAATCGAAGGCCCGGACGTGATCGAAGAGCAGGGCGGGTTTGTGGTCAACGGCGCTCTGAATCTGACGCGTGTGCGTGAACGTACCGGATTTGGTGCGCAGCCAACCGAGGATTATCAGACGTTGGCCGGGCTGGTGATGAGTCTGCTGGATCGTTTGCCGATGAAGGGCGATCGCCTGCAATACGAAGGCTGGCAGATGACTGTGGTGGCCGTGGAAGAGCGGCGGGTGACGCGGGTGTTGCTGGCGCGTGATGCTGCTGTGTAATGCTTTGCTGTCTTGCCGGCCCCATCGCCAGCAGGCTGGCTCCCACATTGATCGGTTTACCTGCACATTCCCTGTGGGAGCAAGCCTGCTCGCGAATGCAATCTGTCCTGCGCCACAAAATCACTGATGAAAAGTGAAGCGATCCTTGCCCGTATGCTTTGACTCATACAACGCGTCATCCGCCTTGACCAGTGCCTGATTCAAGGTATCGCCATCCTCCACCCGAGCCACACCCATGCTGATCGTGACCGGGTGCTGTGTCGGTTGCTCGCGAACCACCCGGCACAACTCGCCAGCCAGCGCCTCGACATCCTCGCGGCGCACGCCCGCCATATAAATCGCAAACTCTTCGCCACCCATACGAGCGAATTCGTGCTGCATCATCACAGTCTTGATGTCGGCAGCCACGCGCTTCAGCACTTCATCGCCGATGTCGTGACCGTATACATCATTCACTTTCTTGAAGTTGTCGATGTCGATCATTGCCAGATAGTGGTCATGCTCGCGAGGAAGGGCTTTCAGATGCTGTTGCGCGACGGTCATGAACGACCGGCGGTTGGGGATCTCGGTCAACGTATCGTTATAGGCCTGATCGAGCAGCAGCCGGGACATGATGTAGTTGTAGAGCTTGGCCTCACGCAGTTTGAGGAAAGTGTAAATCGTCAATGAGCAGAGAAACACGCTGTAGCAGGCGGTCATCACACCCCGGAGTTCGATCAGGGTAGTGGGGGTGTTGATGAATGGATTGAGTACCAGCCAGATAATCACTTGCGTCGCAAAGAACGCCCCGCGACTCAAAGGCAGTACCGAAACGCTATACAGCATGCTGGCCGCCGCGAGCACCAGCCAGGAGCTATGGACGGCGGGCGGGATACCACTGACGATCAACCGCACGCCGATGGTGAGTCCCAGTACAAACAGCAGCGTGATCAGGTCAAAATGCCGGGCCTTGCGGGTGAAGCCCAGCACCACGGTCAGCGCTGCAAAGAACGCGATGAAGGCCATCGAACGCCAAGTGAAGCCCTGTGCCCCGAGGAAACTCACGACCAGATCAAACACCAGCCAGATCGCAATGCTGGCGATGTAAATCAGCAGGCTGAAACCATGCAGCCGTTCGAATTCATGCTGGATGAACTCGGCCCGCAACTCGGCGGGCGCAGTCTTCTTCAGTACCTGCTCTTCAATGAGTTTGTACATTGCTGCCTTGCTGCTTGCGTTGATTGTCGAGGATTGCCCGCCCCCATGGGCGGTAACGCAGGGAAAATACCGCGCTGGCGTGGCAGCCTGTGGATGTCGCATCGAGCGGCGCAGGTTCGGCACGAAAGGCCTGCCCCTCGGCACTGATCTGCCGAAACGCCTCGCGAACGATGCCCACGGAGCAGGGCAGTGCATTCGCATAGCCGTTGCGCACCACTGGCGACAGTTTCTTCGTACCGGCGCCATCCTGCCACCACACCTGAACCCTTGCGGCGCTCAGTTCACCCAGCCATTGCCCGTTTACCCCCGGTGCGAGTTTGCCGGCACTGAATGCACTGATGTGCAACGGCGCATCGAGCTTGCTGGCGAAATCCTTGAGCTGGCGTTGCAATGTGGCTCGGCGATCTGTCGCCAAAAAGTGCAAGTCGTCCAGCTCCAGTGGCAGATACCAGCCATTGACCGGCAGCTTCCAGTCCCTGCGCAGTTTTTGCTGTTGCGCCAGTGACTGACCCAACTGTGCCTGCCAGTAGGTACCAAGGCTGGCGCTGTCCAGTTCATCGATGCGCTGGTAGTAAGCCGGATCCATTTTCAGACCAAGCACCAGTTGCAGGCCTTGTTGTTGCGCCAGCTGCAGGCTGTTGGCGAGCCAGCCGTTGGCGCCGCCAAAGTCCGAATCACCATAGGCAGTCCATTGCACGATCACGGTGCGGGCACCCTGACGCACCGTGTTTCGCCAGATTTGCTGCCACTGAGCCTGACTGAGGCTGGCATCGACATTCAGCGGTTGGTAAAAAACGCGCTCGTCGGCACGCACGACAACTGCGCCAAGCAGCAGACAGAAAAACATCATCCAGCGCGCCATCAGAAATTCCACTCCACGCCCAGTAACACACCGTTGCCGCCGTCATACAGATTGCCGCCCAACGATTGCTGATACTCAGTGCGCACGGTCAGTTTGGAGCGGTAAGCGTTGTAGCGATCATCGTCGTACCACCATTGCCAGCGCAGGCCGACCCCGGTGCGCAGATCCTGACGCCAGTCATTGCTCGGGTCCTGACTGGCAAACTCCAGAAAACCATAAGGCATGATCGTCTGCGCGGCGTTGGACGGCAGCTTCCACGCATGCCCTTGCTGGAAACGCGACAGCCACTGATGGTCGCCAGCCTTGGTCCACCACGCGGCATCCAGATAGAGAAAGCGCTCATCCCAATCGCTTTCATCAACGCGCCAGTCGTTGCGGTACTGTCCCTGATCGAGGAACGAGGCCGTGGCGCGCAACAGGTAATCGGTGGTGGTGTGACCGTCCTGGCGATGATCGTCGAGCTGATCCGAGAGTTTGTGCGGATTGATCATCTGCCCCAGGCTCAGGCCGTGGTTGTCTTGCTCATCGAACTGGCTCTGCTTGTAGATTTCAGCGTAGAGGTTGATGTTTTGCGTACCCCAAGGCTTGTAGCGCAGACCGACGCCCGCCGCAGCGGATTCAGCGTAGCTGGAGCGACTCTGACCACCGAGCAGAACCCGCCCGTAGACTGACAGCGTGCTGCCCGCGCGGCTCGGTTCTTCGCCCAGCGCGTGGTCCCACATCGCCACTTGCACGTTCTGCGAGCCGGCACTGCGGCGTGTACCTTTGCTGTTGTCGTCGCGCAGGAAGTCGTTCGTCGACACTCCCGCAGGCGACCAGGTGCTGGCGAGGGTGAAGCTGTCACGACGCGACAGGGTCTCGTGGGCACGACGCTGGCGGTAGCGCCGGGCTTCCATACTGCCGTCTTCGTCGTCGGCGGCCACCGGGTGCTGCTCCAGATCAATGACCCGACGCAGTTCCTTGCGTGCCGAGGCGCTGTCTTCTACTTCGTCATAGCGCCAGGCCAAGGTTTCGCCGAGACGGTAATCCTCGGGGAAATCGCGGGTGGCCTGCTGCAGATAAGGGATCGCCCGGGCGCGCTCTTCGCGAGTCGGTGCGCCGGACAGGCGCATGCCGTAATCGGCGCGATAACGTGGGTTGTTCGGCTCGCGGCGTACCGCTTCCGCCAGCCACGCATTGCTTTGCGCCAGGTCGCCGGCCTTTTGTGCGGTGACGGATGCGGCATAGAAATGCCCGGCATCCGGTGCCTGCTGCAACGCCTGACGCTGGCGCTGCAAGGCCTCGGCATGTTCGCCACGGGCATCGGCAATCGCTGCGCCGAGCGCCCATTCATTGGCGCCACGGGCCTTGCTTTGCTGCCAGTAACCCTCGGCAGCCTGGTTGTCACCGGCATTCAGCGCGCTGCGGCTGGCGGTCAGGCGGGCGTTGTCGCTGAGTTCAGCGGCAGGAATGCTGCGCCAGATTGCCAAGGCTCCTGCGGAGTCGCCCGCCGCTTCCAGCGCGTAGGCCAGCGGCAGACGGCTGCTGCGGTCACCGAGTTTTTCTGCTTGCTGGTAATAAACCACGGCCTCACCGGGGCGATCCGGCATGGCGCAGCGGCCGAGCGCACGGTAATCGCCAGCGGCTTGCGGGTGATTGCCAAGCGCTTGCTGCACGGCATCGCACTGACCGTTTTCTGCCAGTTGCGCAAGCAATTGGCCGCGCGTGGCACCGTCGATATGACGGATCAGTGATGCCATCCGCTGCTGTTGTGCGGGTGTGGTGTCTTTGGCTGACGCGTAGATTCCAGCCAGACGCTGCAGCGCGCTGTGCGGCAGGCGTCCGCCGAAGTGGTCGTAGGCGTTTTCCAGCAGTGCCTGCGCGTGGGCTCGATCGCCGCTGTCGAGTGCGAGGAAACTGGCCTGATTCAGCGACGCCAGATCGCCGGTCTGGCGGTAGTGGTATTCCCACAGCGTTTGTTCCTCGGTGCGGCGTCCCATGGTTTGGGCCAGTTGCGCGCGGCGTTTGACCACCGCCGGGGTCTGTGGCTGCCCGGCGAGCCAGACCATGACCTTGCTGCTCTGGCCCTGTTCCTGCCAGACATCGAGCAGTTGCGCCTGTCGTCGACTCTCCCACGGCTGCGGCAACGTTGTGCTCTGCAGCAGATCGGTAGCCTGCAAGCGCTGGGCGAGCACCAGCCACGCTTGTGGATCTTCGTTTGGCTGGCAACTGCGCAATTGCGTCAGTGCGGCTTCCGGGTCGTGACGCGACAACCAGTCGGTGGTTTCCAGGCAGGGGCGCTGCAGGTCGTTGCTCAGGCGTTGAACGCTGGGCACATCGTCGGTCTGGCGTGCCAGTTCCCATAGCCGCTGGCGTTGTGCCGGATCCGCCAGATCCTCAGCAGGCAGTGACTGCAGCCAGCGCTGCGCCTGTTGATCGTGGCCCATGGCGATGGCGCGATCGACCATCGCCAGACGCACCTTGCGCGCGGCCTCGGGACTTGGGGCCTGTTGCAGCAGTTGTTGCAGCGGTTTTTCGTCCAGTCGCTGCACATAGGCGTTGGCCAGACGTTGCCAGCCCTCGGCATCCAGTTGGCTGCGCGCCGCGAGCGGCGCCAGTTGCTCGATGGTGCCGCTCCAGTCACGCACTTGCTCGGACCAGTTGGCGCGGGCCAGACGCAAGATGTTGTCGTCGCCCTTGGGCGCCAGTTGCGCCAGCCAGTCATGGGCCTTGGCCGCACCACCGAATTTGGCCAGGGTCAAGCTGTAGGCCTGCCACAGGCGCACGCGGTCGTTGAGGTCGCTGGTCGCCATCCATTGCTCGACCTGAGTGCTGCCGGGTGGATCCTGTTCGATCCAGGTCAGACGCAAGTCCAGCGTCGCTTCGCTGTCATTGGCCGGCAAGGCTTCGACGGCGTCCTTGTAGCGCCGCTGTCTGGCCAGCGATTCCACCAGCAATGCCCGCGCTTCGTCGTTTTTCGGGACTTTTTCCAGCAGGTGGCGCATCAGCCGCTCGACTTCTTTCCAGTTGCCTTTTTTTCGCTTCGCGGTAGCTGCGATCCATGTAGGGATAGCTGCGGAACTGTTCAAAGTCGCTCAGCGGCGCGGCCTGCAGCGGGTATGCGGTACTCAGACCAAGCAACAGGCTGCCCATCAGCAGGGGGTAACGATATACAGGTTTCATGCGACCTCCCGGACGATGCGGAAAGCCGCTTGTTGTTCACTGGCCTGATCGGCCAGGGCCTGCTGGAGTACTTCCTCAGTGATGATGCCGCGGGCAATCAAGTGTTCGCCGAGGGACATCTTGTCCGCATCGAAGTCGATCAGCGCCTGATTGAACAGGGTCGGCGGCACCATGCCGCGCACCTGCAGCAGATTGCCGAGCAACACCTGATGGCGGCTCACCCGTTCCAGCAGTGCTTCGTCGTCCTGATGGCGCGCAAGCACTTGCAGCATGTGACGCACTTCTTCGCTTTGCCGGGGGCTGGCGTACCAGTAGCGAATCCCCAGCGTCACCCGGCCTTGCGGTGCCAGACGACAACGCACCGGGCGTTGTAACTGGCGACTGATTGCGCCGAGCGAAACCTGGCTGACCGGACCTTCGGACGCCAGCACCAGCGTTTTGCCTTCCTCGGCGACGGGCAGCACGCCGTAGTGGCTCGCCACCCGGCGCGGTACGGCGTCGATCAGGCGCGGGTCGAGTTTGAACGGATTAAGCGGAGCCCATTCCAGCTCCAGTTGGTCGGCCAGTTCCTGTACCAGTTGGGTGCTGTTGATGTACTCCCGCAGCAGCAGTTCGCGACCCAGGCGCCGACGTACCGGGCTGGTGATGGCGGCTTCGAGCTGGTCTTCGGTAAGCAGGCCTTTATCCACCAGTCGGTGACCCAAGGGGGTACGCTGGGCCTTGGTCAATGCGGGGAACTCATGGGTCGTCTTGTCCCAGGCTACGCGCCGCGAATCGCCCATTTCCATGACCTGACGCAGCGCGCGCAGGTTGGCGAAGAAGTTGACGAAGTTGCTCCACATCATGCGGGGCGCCGAGAGCAGTCCTTCCACCAGTCCGTAATAGCGAGTGACAAACCAGCCCCGCTGAAACAGCCGATTGAGCAGCATGAAGCCGTTGAGCCAGAGCAATATCGAGAGCAGCGAGCTGTCGGAGAGAATCGATGGATAGCGCCACGAGTCGGGTGAAATCACCGTAATCAGCCACATCGCGATCAACACCACGAACAGCAGGTTGACCAGAAAGCTCAACAGGTACGCGATCAGCCCGCGACGGTCACGCCACAGGAAATAGTTGAGCAGGCCCTTGCGGCTCCAGCCGAGATTCTTCGTGCCTTGAAAGACGATGCCGACGATCCAGCGCGATTTCTGCCGGATTGCATGTTGCAGGTCGCGAGGAAAAATGCTCACGCACACAAATCACTTGGGAGAACTCGCGGTTCATGCCGAGCACCCACGGTTGCTCCAGTGCCAGTGTCGGATCGCTGACGGAGTAACGGGCAAAGATACACTTCATGCCTTTTTGCTTGAGGCGGAAACCGATGTCGTAGTCCTCGGTGAGACTTTGCACATCGAAGGCGATGCCGTCGCCGTCTTCAAGCAGGGCGCTGATGGCCTTGCGACTGAAGCAGGTGCCGACCCCGGCGCTCGGCACCTGACCGGTCAGGGCCTCGCGCACGATGACGTCCTTGCCATGGTTCTCGGCGAACTCGTCGACATAGTGCCCGGCGGTAAAGCCTTTCCACTCGGGTGCATAGGGGTAAACCGGGATCTGGATCAGGTCCTTGTTTGGCAGCAGATAGTTGAACAGGCGCAATTCCATCGGCGAAATCACGTCTTCGGCGTCGTGCAGGATGAAGCCGGCGAACTGGATTTTCGCCTCGCTTTCAAAGCGCAGGATCGCGTCGATGATGTTGTTCAGGCAGTCGGCCTTGCTGGTCGGACCAGGACGGGCGCAGACCACTTTGTGCACGTTGGGGTAGTGCTGGCAGACCGCGTCGACGTCGGCCTGGGTTTCGGCGTCGTTAGGGTAGGTGCCAACGAAGATCTGATAATTCTCGTAATCGATGGTCGAGGCGGCCAGCCGCGCCATTTCGCCGACCACACCGACCTCGTTCCACGCCGGCACCATGATTGCCAGCGGCTTTTCCGTAATGGTGTAGAGCCGCTGTTCGTCGGCGCGCTCGAATTTTTCGTAGACCCGCCAGCGCCGGATCAGCTTGCGGAACCAGTAGACCAGATCGATGAACAGGTCATCCAGACCAAGAATGAACATCAACAGGGCGAGGGCAATCGCCACATATTTGAGAGCAAACAGCACATACGCAAAGAAGTCGACCCAACCCAGACTCATACGGCGCTACCCGCCGCCGAGCGAGCGCTCAGCCAGGCGTGGAGTCGGGTGGCGATCAGTTCGCTGGCGTGGCCGTCGCCGTAGGGAAAGTGCACGCGGCTCATGCGGGCGTAGGTGTCTTTGTCATCCAGCAGTCGGCTGGATTCTTCGACAATACGCGCCGTGTCGGTTCCCACCAGCAGCATGGTGCCGCTTTCCAGTACCGACGGCCGTTCGGTTACATCACGTAGCACCAGCAGTGGTTTACCGATGGCCGGCGCTTCTTCCTGGACGCCGCCGGAGTCGGTGAGGATGAAATGCGCGCGGCTCATCAGCCACACGAAATGGGGGTAGTCCTGCGGGGCGATCAGGTAGATGTTGGGTTTGTCCGAAAGCGTGCCGTACACCACTTCCTGCACCAGCGGGTTGAGATGTACCGGGTAGACGAATTGGACGTCCGGATAACGCTCGGCGAGTTCGGCCAGCGCCTGGCAGATGTTGCGAAAGCCATCGCCGATGTTTTCCCGGCGATGGCTGGTGATCAGAATCATCCGGCGCCGATCATCGAGTACAGCCAAGGGTGAATCGGCGGCTGGGCGCCAGTCGGTTTGTTGCTGGTGATTGCGCATCCACAGCAAGGCATCGATCACGGTGTTGCCGGTGATTTCGATGTTGTCCTCGGGCACCCCTTCACGCAACAGATTGGCGGCGGATTTCGAGGTCGGCGGGAAATGCAGGTCGGCGATCACGCCGGTCAGACGCCGGTTGGCCTCTTCTGGCCAGGGAGCGCGCAGGTTGCCGGTACGCAGCCCGGCTTCGACATGGCCGATCGGCAATTGGCGATTGAACGCGGCGAGGGCGGCGATGAAGCTGGTGGTGGTGTCGCCGTGCACCAGCACGATATCCGGGTTGACCCGGTCGTAGGCCTGGTCCAGTTGCGACAGCAGATGTTGCGACAGGCCGTTGATGGTCTGGCCCTGGGTCATCACTTGCAGGTCTTCGTCGACCGCCAGTTCAAACGCGTCGAGCACCTGAGTGAGCATCTCCCGATGCTGGCCGGTGGAACAGATGTTCAGTTGGATGTCAGGCCACTGACGCAGAACCCGGGCCAGCGGGGCCATTTTGATGGCCTCCGGACGAGTACCGAAAACCATCATGACTTTAAAGGACATTGACCCCTCCTGGGACATGGCGACACCTGAGTGCTATTGCCGCAAGCGCGTTCTCTTACCGAGAAATAAAGAAAAGCAGCCGGATGGAAACTTGTCCAATCCGGTCGAAGACGGGTGTGTTACCGATGATTTGGAATGAAAGTGCCATCGGTTGATGGCGCTTGGCTGGCACTTTCAGCGAAAGTTTTGCTGACGTGGGCGAGGGAGGGTGCAGAGTGTGCGCAGGGTTTGGCGCAACCATGCCAGATCGTGCCGTGGCTGGCGGACTGCGGCAGGCGCTTTGGTTCTGCCAATGTGCCGGGCGAAATCTTCACTTAATGTTTGCGCACTGCCGATGCCCTTGAGCTTCTTCATGAGTTTGCCGTTCTTGTAGAACAGCACCGTCGGTGTACCGGTGACCAGCGGATGGCGCGGCGACTCACGGGTATTGAGCATGTAGATATTCGCTCGCAGCCGATATGGCTCGGCAATTTCTCGAAACACCGGCCCGGCCCATTCGCAGGCAGGACAGTGTTCATTGGCGAAGTACAGGATCACCGGGCGCCAGGTTTTCAGGGCTTTGCGATAAACCGGGGCCAGATTGGAAATGGTATTGGCAGCGCTCATTGAGAACTCCTTTTCAACGACCTCGAAGGTTCGATGACGTTAAAGAAGGGTGAAGAACAGGTCTACTGTCAGAAATTACAGGTGGCCTGTGGATTCGCGAGATTTTTCCCACTTTTATGAAGGACCGGCCCGACACGAAGCCCGGAAATGTGGAATGTCGGGACGTGATACCTTTTTCACTCATCCGAAAACGGAGGTGGGACTTATATCGTTCTTTATGTCGTAGCGAGAATTTCTGAATTGAAACGAAATCCCATTGCCACCGTCGCCGCTAGTGACAGTAAAACTGTCGTAGTCCTTCATCGGATCGAGCCCGTTTTCAACTGCGCGTCTGAAAAGGAGTATGAAGCGATAATGGACAAACTAGAGGATCAGAAGCTGATCGCGTTGTGTGAGGAGCGAGAAAATGATCCCTTTTTTAAAGTCTCGCTAGATGACCTATGAGACAAATCCGAACTTCAATCGCATTGCACCGAATCTGCTCATCCGTGATCCATCTGGGAACCGGCTACTCGCTATTTGTAGCCTAAGGTAGCGCAGCCCATCAGTACCCGCACTCGGCTCCATTTTTCGCGTTTCCCGCATCTCTTTGATTCCAAAAACATTTCAATCCTATAAAGATTCCCCGCCATTCCTGTGGCACACTTTCTGCTGTCTATTCCGTAGTAACAAACCGTATTCCGGTATAGCGGAATAAACATCATCCTGGAGTGCTTGCCATGCATCGCCGTCCTTCGTTGTTCAAAGCGTGTGTTTTTGTTCTTGCGGCTTCGTCCGCTGTCATGGGCATGGCCCAGGCAGCCGACAGCAAACTCGACAGTGTTCTGGCCCGGGGCAAGCTGATTGTCGGCACCGGCAGCACCAATGCGCCGTGGCACTTTCAGGGTGCGGACGGCAAGTTGCAGGGCTTTGATATCGACATCGCCAGGATGGTGGCCAAGGGTTTGTTCAATGACCCGAACAAGGTCGAGTTCGTCGTGCAGTCGTCCGATGCGCGGATTCCCAACCTGCTGACCGACAAGGTCGACATGAGCTGCCAGTTCATCACCGTCACCGCCAGCCGTGCGCAGCAAGTGGCGTTCACGTTGCCGTACTACCGCGAAGGCGTCGGCCTGCTGCTGCCGGCCAACAGCAAGTACAAGGAAATCGAAGACCTGCAGGCTGCCGGTGACAGCGTTACGGTGGCCGTGCTGCAAAACGTCTACGCCGAAGAACTGGTGCACCAGGCGCTGCCCAAGGCCAAGGTCGATCAGTACGACAGCGTTGATCTGATGTATCAGGCGGTGAACTCCGGCCGTGCCGATGCCGCGGCTACCGATCAGTCGTCGGTCAAATACCTGATGGTGCAGAACCCTGGCCGCTACCGCAGCCCGACCTACGCGTGGAGCCCGCAGACCTACGCCTGCGCGGTCAAGCGCGGCGATCAGGATTGGCTGAACTTCGTCAACACCACGCTGCATGAAGCCATGACCGGCGTTGAGTTCCCGACTTACGCGGCATCCTTCAAGCAATGGTTCGGTGTCGATCTGCCGTCGCCGGCGATCGGTTTCCCTGTCGAATTCAAATGATCCCGTGAGAGCGGGGCGATACAAATCGCCCCGCTCAAGGTACTGCTGACCATGAACTATCAGTTGAACTTTGCAGCCGTGTGGCGCGATTTCGACACCTTGCTGGCGGGGCTCGGTCTGGGTCTTGAACTGGCGCTGGTGTCGATTGCCATCGGCTGCGTGATCGGCCTGCTGATGGCGTTTGCCTTGCTCTCGAAGCATCGCGCCTTGCGGGTGCTGGCCTCGGTGTACGTCACGGTGGTGCGGAATACGCCGATCCTGGTGTTGATTCTGTTGATCTACTTCGCTTTGCCGAGCCTGGGGATCCGTCTGGACAAGATCCCGTCGTTCATCATCACGTTGTCGCTGTATGCCGGTGCCTATCTGACCGAGGTGTTCCGTGGCGGCTTGCTGAGCATCCCCCAAAGGCCAGCGTGAAGCGGGGCTGGCGATCGGACTCGGTGAATGGCAGGTCAAGGCCTACGTGACCGTGCCGGTCATGCTGCGCAACGTGTTGCCGGCGCTGTCGAACAACTTCATTTCGCTGTTCAAGGACACCTCGCTGGCCGCCGCGATTGCAGTGCCGGAGTTGACCTACTACGCGCGCAAGATCAACGTCGAAAGCTACCGGGTGATTGAAACCTGGCTGGTGACCACGGCGTTGTATGTCGCGGCCTGTTACCTCATTGCCATGCTGCTGCGTTACCTGGAGCAGCGTCTGGCAATCCGCCGATAGGAGGCTGCGATGTACGAATCCCCCAGTTGGTTACATGAGTTGTGGGTCGCTCGCGAGACCTTGTTGCAAGGGTTTCTGACCAGTGTGCAGGTGTCGGCGCTGGCGATTCTGTTCGGCACGCTGCTCGGCGTCGTCGCCGGTCTGGTGCTGACTTACGGCAAGTTCTGGATGCGCGCGCCGTTTCGTTGTTACGTTGACCTGATTCGCGGTACGCCGGTGTTTGTGTTGGTGCTGGCCTGCTTCTACATGGCGCCGGCGCTCGGTTGGCAGATCAGCGCGTTTCAGGCCGGTGCGCTGGGTCTCACGCTGTTTTGCGGCTCGCACGTTGCCGAGATCGTGCGCGGTGCCTTGCAGGCCTTGCCGCGTGGGCAGATGGAAGCGAGCAAGGCGATTGGCCTGACGTTCTATCAGTCCCTCGGTTATGTGTTGCTGCCACAAGCGCTGCGGCAGATCCTGCCGACCTGGGTCAACTCGTCCACCGAAATCGTCAAGGCTTCGACCTTGCTCTCGGTGATCGGCGTCGCCGAACTGCTGCTCAGCACCCAACAGATCATCGCCCGGACCTTCATGACTCTGGAGTTCTACCTGTTCGCCGGTTTTCTGTTCTTCGTCATCAACTACGGCATCGAATTACTCGGCCGGCACATTGAAAAGCGGGTGGCCCTGCCATGACTCAAGCTCAAGTTTCCAACGTTTCAAATGGCCAGCCACTGCTGGATATCCGTGGCCTGCACAAACAGTACGGCGCAGTCGAAGTGCTCAAGGGCGTCGATCTGAGCATGCAGCGTGGCAACGTCGTGACGCTGATCGGCTCCAGCGGTTCGGGCAAGACCACCTTGCTGCGCTGCGTGAACATGCTCGAAGAGTTCCAGGGCGGACAGATCCTGCTCGACGGCGAGTCCATCGGCTATGACGAGGTCGGCGGTAAACGTGTGCGCCACGCGGAAAAAGTCATTGCCCGCCATCGCGCCATGACCGGCATGGCCTTCCAGCAATTCAATCTGTTCCCGCATCTGACAGCCTTGCAGAACGTCACCCTCGGTCTGCTCAAGGTGAAAAAAATGCACAAGGACCAAGCCGTCGCTCTGGCCGAGAAAATGGCTGGAGCGGGTCGGCCTGCTGGAGCGGCGCAATCACTTTCCCGGGCAGTTGTCCGGCGGTCAGCAACAGCGCGTGGCGATTGCCCGGGCGATTGCGATGAACCCGAGCCTGATGCTGTTCGACGAAGTCACCTCGGCCCTCGATCCGGAGCTGGTCGGTGAAGTGTTGAACGTGATCAAGGGACTGGCCGAAGACGGCATGACCATGCTGCTGGTGACCCACGAAATGCGTTTCGCCTTCGAGGTCTCCGACAAGATTGTTTTCATGAATCAGGGGCGGATCGAAGAGCAGGGGCCTCCCAAGGAGCTGTTCGAACGCCCGCAATCGCCGCGTCTGGCTGAGTTTCTCAAGAGCACGCGGTTCTAATTTTTGCTTTGTAATCAGGAGAACTACCCATGAGCATTACTCGATACGGCACCGGCAGCACGGCCGCTGGCGGTCAGCCACGTCCTTTCGCGCGCGCCGTTGAAGCGGACGGCTGGCTGCACGTCTCCGGCCAGGTGCCGGCAGTGGACGGCGAGATCATCGTTGGCGGCATCGTCGAGCAGACCCACCAGACCATGAAGAACCTGATCGCGATTCTCGAAGAGGCCGGTTATGGCCTGGAGGATGTGGTGCGGGCCGGGGTGTGGCTGGACGATCCCCGGGATTTCAGCAGTTTCAACAAGGTTTTCGGCGAGTACTTCAAGCCTGAACATGCCCCGGCGCGGGCCTGTGTGCAGGCGAGCATGATGGTCGATTGCAAGGTCGAGATCGATTGCATCGCGTACAAGAAAAAGGCCTGATTGTCGTCGGCTCTTGTAGGAGCTGCCGAAGGGCTTGCGATCTTTTTGATCTTTAAATAAAAGTGCAGCAAAACA